>DAIDJK010000538.1 GCA_027450225.1 Bryobacterales bacterium
GGATCGAGCACTGCCGGGGAGACATCCTCAACGCTCTGTCCGATGACCAGTTCCCGCGGAATGCCCGTCATCTTCTCCCACGCCGAGTTCACATAGAGGAAGCGCCACTCCCTGTCGAGAGCCACGAACGAATCCTTGATGTTTTCGAGCACGGCGCCGAGCCGCTCCTCGCGTTCCCGCACGGCCGCCTCCGCCTTTCGGCGGGCGCTCACGTCCTGAATCACGGAGACAAAATGCTGCGGGGCTCCGGCCGCGGTGCGCAGCATCGACACCGTGAGATTCACCCACACGATCGATCCATCGCCCCGGATGTATCGTTTCTCCATCTGATACCCCGGAATGCCGCCCGCGATCAACTGGCGAGCGCGCGCCCAGTCGCCTTCGACGTCGTCAGGATGCGTGATATCCGCGAAAGTTTTTGCTTCGAGTTCTTCTCGCGAGTAGCCGGTAATGCCGCAGACGGCGTCGTTGAATCGCAGCCAGCGGCCATCCAGCGCCACGTGGGCGATTCCCACCGGCGCGGCGTTGAATGTAGCCCGGTAGCGCTCCTCCGATTCCCGCAGCGCCTGCTCCATTCGCTTTCGCGCCGTGATGTCCCGCGAGTGAACGGCAAGCCCGGACCCGCACGGATACACGCCGATCTCCGTCCAGACATCCCATCCTGGCGCGACGTAATTGTGCTCGAAATGAACGGCGGTATTCGATTCGAGCGCTTTTCGATACTGCCGCTCGATTTCGCTTCCGGCCGCCTGCGGCCAGATTTCCCAGACGGTTCTGCCCACCAGATCGCCGATCGGCTGCCCGGTGCGCTCAATCAGCGTGGGATTGGCGTATACAATGCGCCAGTCGCGATCCAGTATGGCGACCGAATCCGTGAGCTGGTCAAATACCTGCCGAGCTTCGCTGTCCGGAATGTCCGGCCCCCGTGTACCCCCAGCCATCGCTCAGTCGATTCAATTTGGTTACGAGGGCATTATATGTCGAAGCCGTATTTTCGGGAGGTACCGGGACGTACAGATGAGTCCAAAACGAATCGTGGTATCGCTGGGAAGTCGGGAACGCCGGACCCGGCGGCGGCGCGCCAAACCGCGGTTTCAGAGCTGGAGCCGCTCAGCCCCGCCAGGTCCGCGCTGCGCGGGCATATCGACATTCAGATTCTGCTCCCGCCTGTTCCGGACGATGGTGACTGAAACCCTCGCGCTGCGCGACATGTGAACCAGGGAGGAAATTTCCCGCGGCGTCGTCACCGGAGTCCCGTTCACCTTCGTCACCACGTCGCCTGCTTTCAGTCCGGCCTTTGCGGCGGGCGTCTTCGCCACAACGGTCCGTACCAGCACGCCGCTTTTTACTCCGAAGTACTCCGCCAGTTGCGGGCTGAGCATTTCGCCCTCGAACCCGACGCGCTGCGAGGCGCCGGTCCACGGCCCTTCCATCGCGCCGCTGAGCTGATCGCCCAGTTGCCGTTCGATCTCGGACATGTCCGGCATCGGCGGCATGGGCGGAAATGGCGCGGGCGCGCCATCCGGACCGTTGAATACGAACATCTGGCTCGGGCGCTCCCCAATCACGGCCAGGATCATCTGCTTCGCTCCGTTGCGCCAGATCGTGAGCGCCAGCTTCGTCCCGGGCGCGGCGTCGCTGATGGTGTGAATAAACTGGCCGACGGAATCGACGCGTTTCCCATCCACTTCCAGGATCACGTCGTTTTCCCTCAGGCCGGCCTTCGCGGCAGGGCTGTTTTCGTCCACCCGCTTCACTTCCACGCCGGAGTCGTCCTTCAGATTCAGCGCCCTGGCGCGTTCGCTGGTGATTTCCGCGATGCCCACGCCCAGATACCCGCGCCGGGTGAATCCGCGGACGTTTGTCGAATGCGCTTTCGGCGCGGGGGCAACCTGCGCCCGCGCCGCTCCCGCCCACGCCCCGCCCGCAATGAATGCCACGGCGAAAAACGCCGTTCCCAGTCCCCTCATTCTCTGCTCCCTGTTTTCGGCTGCGCGCCGGCCGTTACTTTCGCCTGATTTCGATCCGGCCGCCGCCATCCACAATACGCAGCACCGGCCCGCCGCCGTTGATATTCCCGGTGGCCCTCACGCCGGCAGCCTCCCGGACAATGCGAACGCCTGGAAAAGCGGAAACAATGGAGCGCGGATCGGCCGATCCGCCATCTTCCGCTTCCAGCGTCACACTTAAGTTCGACGGCATAAAAACGGTTATGTCACCGCTCCCGGTCGTCAGATACGAATTGCCCAGAGGATGGCCTGTAAGGATATCGGCGATAATCGCGCCGCGCGCCGTGGCCGCCTGCAGAGATCCGGAGACGTTGTTCAGGTGGATTGCGCCGCTCGAACTGCGGCATTCCACCGAAGACGCCGCTCCGATATCGATGGGTCCCCCGGCGGTGGCCGCGATCACGTCCCCGAGCGCTTTCAGGATCGCAATGGGACCGCCGAACGTATCGGCGAAAACCGCGCCGCCGGCGCTGTCGATGTGAATTCCGCCGGCCGCCGTGATGGCGCGGATGGCGCCCAGCACATCGCCGATCCGGATATCGCCGCCGTCCGTTTCGAAAACCCCGCCGCCGCCGATCACCGCCGCGCGAATCGACCCTCCGCCCGAATAGCAGCGCACCGACCCCCCGATGGAACCGAGAATCGTGGGACCGCCGTTCGAATGAATCTCCGCATCCCCGCCGATGTGGTCGAGCACCGTCTTCCCTGCCCCCGCGCTGGTGCGCACCGAGCCGTTCACGTTGCCCACGTCCACCCCGCCCGCCACGCTGGTCACGCTGACGAACCCGGTCTTTGCCGGGATTTCCACCCTGACCGGACCGGGGCCTTCGAAGCTGAGATGCGTTGTGGAAAGCGGCAGAGAGCCGGAATGGCCCGGCGCGGAGAAGCGGATGGCGGCGTCCGGAGCGCCGCGCACGGTCACATCGGAAACGGAGGAGATTTCCAGAGCGGCAGGCGCGCCCCCCGCCAGGGAAAGCCGCGAAACCAGAAAAAACAGTAACGCGGCGGATCGCATCAGTACGTGCCCACGGAAGCGTTCATCTGCTCCAGCAGACTCCGGCATCGCGCGCGCACATAGTTGTTGTCTTCCTTCTGAACCACGTCCTGGAGGGTACCGACGATCGAGTCGTCATGGTGCACGGTCAGCAGATCGATCACCTGCACCCGCACGCCCGGATTGTCATCTTTCAGCAGCACGTCGGCCAGGGTGCGCCGCACCTGCTCATCGCCGGCATATGGCCGCAGCGCGTCGAGCGCCTTCAGCCGCACCCCGGCATTGGGATCGTGCTGCAGCCGGTCGAGCAGCGCGCTCCGCACCTGCTCGGAATCCGCGTTGTTCTCGAGCACGCCGATGGATTCCACGCGCACGCCCGCATTCGATTCCTCGCGGGCCCCGCTCAGCAGCAACGCTTCGATCTGGGGATCGTCGAGCGCGCCGGTCAGCACGCGCCGGTGAACGTCGTCAACCGAAATCTGCACGCGCCCGGAGCCGTCCGGTTCCACCGAACGCACCGTGGAGAACATCGGATCGGCGATGCTGGCCTGATTCAGGCGCTCACCGCCGCCGCCGAATGGGACGGGCATGTAGCGGGCGGCGAACCATCCCAGCGCAAACAACGCCATCGCCCCCACCGGCACCCGCATCGGGATATGCCAGTTGAAAACTGCGAACAGCCGGTCGAGCCAGGCGCGCGGGCGAACCGAATCCGCCGCGATGCGCTTCCGGAGATCCGCCCGGCACGATGCCAGCAGCGCCGTATCGGTGGGCTCGGCGCGTTCGTCCACCAGCGCCAGAAACGCCCGGTGCCGCTCCACTTCCTGGCGGCATTCGGCGCATTCGGCAAGATGGGCTTCGAGGCGCTCTTCGATTTCCGAAGCGCACTCGCCGTAGCAGTAAAACGGAATTTGCCGTCGCGCTTCAGAGCAGTTCATACAAACGATTCGAGACTGGCCCTCATCTTCTGAGTGGCCCGGAACAGACAATTCTTGGCCGCTTCTTCCGAAGTGCCGATAATTTCCCCGATGGCCCGCAGCCTCAGACCTTCGTAATGCCGGAGTTCGAACACGGTCCGTTCACGCGGGGTGAGTTTGCCCAGCGCCCGCACGATGCCGTCGCTCAGTTCCCGGTTCCACATGCGGCGCTCGGGATTCGACTGCGGCCCGTGCTCCTCGGCCTGGGAAACCAGGTCCATCGGCCCTTCCGATGTTTCCACCACGGTCGATTCTTCTTTCCGCACCTTGCGGCGCCGAAGATGATCGAGGCAGATGTTTGTCACGATCCGGTAGAGCCACGTGTGGAACGAACAATCGAACCGGAACGAATTCAGGTTCCGGTATACCTTCAGGAACGCTTCCTGATAAACGTCCCGCGCTTCCTCCGGCGACCGGAGAAGATTCATGGCCACGCGCAGCACACTTTGGTCGTAGGAACGCACCAGACGCTCGAAAGCATCTTCGTCGCCCCGCTGGGCGGCCCGAATCAGGGCGGCCTCGTTCCATGAAGCGTCGCCTGGCGCAGCCAAAGTGGCACTCACCGTTTCCGCGGCATCGTGCATTGGGTCGATATTTCCTTGCGGACCCGGTTGCCCATTCCGGCCGCCCGAATCCGCCTTCACTTTCTTGGACGAGCCTCGCCGGAAAAGGTCACCATGTGATCAGCTTCATCTCGGTCATCTCCTCGATGGCATAGCGCGGACCCTCCCGCCCGGAGCCGGATAGTTTCACTCCTCCATACGGCATCTGGTCCACCCGAAATGCCGGTATCTCATTGATATGAAAGCCCCCGACATGCGCTTCGCGCGCTGCCCGGAAGGCTTTGTCGATATCCCGCGTATAGATCCCCGCCTGCAGGCCGTAATCGGATTGATTCACCAGCGCGATGGCGTCGTCGAGCGTTTTATAGCCGTTCACGGCCACCACCGGGCCGAAAGCCTCCTTGCGGCTGAGATTCACTTCCGGAGGAACATTCTTTAGTACGGCGGGGGAAAGCGTGGCTCCTTTCCGGTCGCCGCCGGTGAGCACCTTCGCGCCCGCGTCCCGCGCTTCGCCGATCCATTCCTCCACGCGCTTCGCCTCGCCTTCGGTAATCAGCGAACTGAGTTCGGTGGAATCTTCGAGCGGATGCCCGATTTTCAGCTTCGAGGCCAGTTCCGCAATCCGGCTGGCGACTTCGTCCCGAATCGATTCCTGCGCGTAGATGCGCTGGATGGAAATGCAGACCTGGCCCGAATTGGCGAACGCGCCGGCCACGCATTTCGGGATGGCCTTGTCGAGATCGCCATCCGGTTCGAGGATGACGGCGGAATTCGAGCCCAGTTCCAGCGTCACGCGCTTCATGCCGGCCAGATTGCGGATGCGCTGCCCCACTTCCGGGCTGCCGGTGAACGTGACCATCGCCACGCGCGGGTCGAAGGTGAGCGCGTCGCCGATCACTCCGCCGGGTCCGGTGATCACGTTGAGCGCGCCGGGCGGCAGGCCCGCATCCAGAAAAATCTGCGCGATCAGCAGTCCGCTGATAGGCGTGGCGGAAGCGGGCTTGTGCACCACCGTGTTGCCCGCCGCCAGCGCCGGGCCGATCTTGTGGAGCGAAAGATTCAACGGGAAGTTGAACGGCGTGATCGCGGCAATCACGCCCAGCGGTTCGCGGATCGCGAGGCCGGTCTTTCCGCGGCCGCCCGGATGGGCGTCCATCGGCACTTCCTCGCCGTGCAGGCGGTGCGCTTCCTCGGCGGAAAACAACAGCGTGAAGGAGCCCCGCTCCACTTCCCCGCGCGCTTCCCGAATCGGCTTGCCCGCTTCCGCCGCCACGGCGCGCGCCATCTCTTCGGCGCGTTCCCGCAGCAGGTTCCAAGCGCGATAGAGAATCTGCGAACGCTCGTGCCGGCTCATGGCCCGCATTTTCGGGAACGCCGCCACCGCCGCCTCGATGGCCGCATTCACCTGCTCGGGCCCGGCCTGATAAATCGCTCCGGCGACGGAATTGTCGTAGGGGATTCGCACCTCGCGTTTCTCGGCGGTCCGGACGGGCAGGCCGGCGATCGACATCGGATATTCGCTCATCGTCATCACTCTTACAATATTCGCCTTCCGGCGGCGGCGCGAAAACGGACATCACGATAAGCTAAAACGATTCGGATGCCCGTGTTTTCCGTGCCATCCCGTTCCGCCTCATGAGGTCCCGTTCCGCGCTGGTGCGCTATTCCGCGGCGGTCCTGATTGCTCTTGCCGCGCTTCTTCTCCGGGTCGAACTGCAACCTGTCATTGGCAATACCGCGCGCTACACGGTTTTCATCATCGGGGTGATCGCAAGCGCGTTCTTCGGCGGCTTCCTGCCGGGGCTGGCCACCATGGCCATCCTGATGGCGGGCGGCGGTTATCTCGGTCCCCAGCCGCGGATCGTCATTCCGGGTTCGGTAACGCGCCTCATGGCGCCCACGGCGTTTCTCATCACGGGGCTTGCCGCCTGCGCGGTCATCGAAACGCTGCGCCGCGCGCGCCAGTCTTCCGCGCTCAGCGAAGCGCAGTCCCGCCAGGCCGAATCGCGCCTGCTCGCGGTTCTGGAGGGTACGCAGGAGTCCATTTTCGCGCTGGACAGGGATTTCCGATTTACTTTCGCGAACCAGCGCACCGTCGAGATCGGCCGCAGGCCGCTGAACGAACTGATCGGATCCAGTCTGTGGGATCTGTTTCCGGATTCGCGGCATGAAAACACCTGGGATGAACTCAACCGCGCCATGCGGGACCGCGTTCAGGTGAGTTTCGAAGCCCGCTATCCCTCGTACGGAATCTGGTTCGAATGCGATGCGTTTCCGGCCAGGGATGGCGGCCTGAATGTCTTCGTGCGGGACGTAACCGCCCGGAAACTGGCCCAGCTGCAGGCCGGGCAGCAGGAACTGGAGGCGAAACGCGAGCACGAGCGGCTGGAGCAGATCGTGGAGAATCTGCCTGCGGGCATCCTGATCAGTTCCGCCTCGGGGATCGTCGAAATGATCAATCCCGCGGCGAACGAGATTTTCGGCAGAACGCTCGCGCCGGGCGAGGAAATGACGCGCTATGCCAGCGCTCTGATCCGGGACCGCGATGGCGCCGTTCTGCACCCGGAGGAGTGGCCCGTCTCGCGCGCGCTGCGCGGGGAAACGGTGACAAACTTCGAAGTCCACTTCGACCGCGCCGGAGCGCACGCGGTACTGGTCTGCAATGCAATCCCGCTACGGAACGAGGCCGGAGAGGTAGAGAGCGTGGCGGCGGCTTTTTTCGACGCGACCGCGCTGCGCCGCGCCGAATCCGCTCTGCGGGAGAGCGAGCTGCGTCTGCGGCGGTTGTTCGAGAGCCCGATGATCGGCGTTTTTTCCGGAGAAGAGCACCGGATAGTCGAGGCGAACGACGCTTTTCTCGAACTGCTCGGGTATACCCGCGCCGATCTTCCGCTCGACTGGCGGGCCATTACGCCCCCCGGTTTCGAAGACCGCGACGCCATCGCGATCGAGCAGCTTCGCGACCGCGGTTATTGCGATGTTTTCGAAAAAGAGTATCTGGCGAAGAACGGACGCCGCGTTCCGCTCATGCTGGGAGTGGCCGCGCTCGAGCACGGCTCATGGTCGCAGTGGATTGCCTGGGCGCTCGATCTGACTGAGCGCCGCAGGCTGGAGGAGCGGGTGCGCCAGGCCGCGAAGCTCGAGAGCGTCGGGCTGCTGGCGGGCGGAGTGGCGCATGATTTCAACAATCTGCTGACGGGCGTGCTGGGGAACGCGACGCTCGCGTTCGACACCATCCCGGAAGCGAATCCCGCGCGGCCGCTGATCGAGAGCGTCATCCGGGCCACCGAGCGCGCCGCGGACCTCACGCGCCAGTTGCTCGCCTATGCGGGAAAGGGCCGGTTCATCGTTCAGGCGGTGGACGTTTCCGATCTGGTCCGCGAGATCGCTCAGCTGATCCGAACTTCCATTCCGAGGTCCGTGCAGGTGCACGTGGATCTCGCGCCCGACCTTCCGCCGGTCGAAGCGGACGGAACGCAAATCCAGCAGCTGGTGATGAATCTGGTGATCAACGGGGCGGAGGCGATCGGAGATCAGAACGGCAGCGTCAGGATTACGACGGCGCGGCAGACGGTGGATCAGGCCTGGCTTGGCACCCTGGAAATGGCCGGCGAGATCGCGCCGGGCGAATACGTTCACATCGAGGTTCAGGACACCGGCTGCGGCATGGACGATGAGACGCGCAAGCGCATCTTCGATCCCTTTTTCACCACCAAGATCACCGGCAGAGGCCTGGGTCTGGCGGCGGCGCTCGGCATCGTACGCGGGCACAAGGGGGCGATCAAGGTTTACAGTACGCCGGGAAAAGGAAGCACGTTCAAAATCCTGTTGCCCGCGGCTCATGCCAGCCTCGCGGTGAAAGCGCCTGCCGGAGACGCGCAGCCGGTGCGCGGCAGCGAAACCATTCTGGTGGTGGACGATGAGGAAGTGGTCCGCCGGACAGCCAAGAGCGCGTTGCAGCGCTATGGATACACGGTGGTGACGGCCGAGAACGGACGGGAGGCGATCGACATCTACCGCGGCATGGCGGGACGCATTTCGATGATCCTGCTCGACATGACCATGCCCGTAATGGGCGGCGAGGAAGCGCTCCGGAACCTGAAGACCATCGACCCGAATGTACGGGTTCTGCTGAGCAGCGGCTTCAACGAAGTGGAGGCGATCCGGCGGTTCACGGGAAAGGGCCTCGCGGGCTTTATCCAGAAACCCTATACGGCCGCCGCGCTGGCCGAGAAAGTCCGCAGTGTGCTCTCTCAATCGTCTTCGGCGGCTGCGAATTGAGGGCTGAACCGGGAAACTACTGAACCGAAACCGTGACCGTGGTCTGGCTGGGAGCGCCGGCCACCTGAACCACCACCGGTACGTTGCCGCTGATGCCCGGAGGCAACTGCGCGTTCACCTGCACCATGCCGCTGACTTCGCCCGGCGCAGCTCCGGCGTAGAGTACCTCGGCCGGCTGGCCGCCAACCATCACAGTGACGGATTGCGTCAGTTTCGCCGCGGCTTTTGCAATCTTCGCCGCCGCATTCGTGCCGGAAGTCGCGCCGCCGCCCGTGGCGTAGATCATGATGATGGAGCCGCGGGCCGCCGGATTCGCCGGCAGGTTCACCGAGTAATCGGCATTCAGGATGGCGCCGGGGCCGCTGCCGCTGGCGTTCAGGGAGAAGATGCCCGGGGCGGCCGCCGCCAGCGGCAAAGTCTGGGGAGCCGACACGACCCCGTTGACTCCCACCGTGACGGTCACCTGCGCGGCCCCGCTGACTTCAAATGGAACGATCGCCGCGACCTGTCCGGAAGAGGCAAAAAGGATGGGAGCCGCTATACCGTTGAACATCACGGCGGTGCCGGCAACCTGTTCGGACAGGGACCCGTTGGCGCTCCACTGCCCGGAGGCGAGAGCCGCAGGTCCCAGATTCTGGCCGAATATCGATACCAGTTCGCCGGGTGAAATCGCGCCCTGCGCGTAACTGGCGGCGTTGGTGATCGCTGTAATCACCGGCGCCGGATTCGAGCCCACGCTCAAACCATAGACGGCGATCTGATTCGAACCGGTGGGCACATACACCTTGCCGTTGACGACCGTTGGATTGGCGAACTTCATGAACTGACCATAGGCGTCCCCCGCATTCATGCCGCTGTCCCAGAGTTCGGAGGTCAGATCGTCGGCATTGTAGGCGCGCAAGGTGCCCGTGGAAGGCAGGGGATACTGGTCCGCCGTGGTCGCCCAGAGAATCGCGGTGCCATGGCGGGAGCCGTTTGCGGAAAGCGTCATGCCCTGGAACGGCACGCCATAGGAGCCGATGCTCTGAGAAGCCGGGGTGGTGAGGAATCCGGCTCCGCTTTGCGCGAAGGCCTGAAACGGGCCATTCACGCCGTGCAGGTAGAGCGTGGAGCCATCCGCCCGGCTCCAGAGCGCGGCATTGAAGAGACCGAAACTAGTGGGCTGAAACGACTGGGGAATTTGAGAATTCGTGGCGTTGATTTTGCCCAGACTGCCCTCGTTCAGCATGTAGACGAATCCCTGTTTCCCGCCGGTGACGGCATACGCCGAGTTGGGGATCAGGATGGGCCCCATGGAACCGAGATCCTCGTCCAGATCCGAAAGGATTTCGTAATCGGACGGCGTGAACCAGTCGAGCAGCGCGAGGCTGTTCGGATCGAGGCGCAGAACGGAATCGGAGAAGTTCGATGCCTGATCCGTCTCTCCGTTGCTCGCGACGACCACGACGTTTCCGGACGCGTCGATGGCCGGCGCCCGGCCCGATTGCCAGAACGCTCCGCCCGATCCGTTCGGGGTGGGGTTGAAGACGGCAAGCTGTCTGGTCACATCCGCGGCGCTGTAGGCGAAAAGCCATCCATGGAACGGGGCGACGTCCCCATGCGAACCGAATCCGATGTACAGGATTCCGTTCGACAAGGCGAGACCGGGCCGCTGCAGGTGCTGCGCAGCATCGAACCAGACGATGCTATTGATGCTGTTATCGCCGATCCCGGTGACGGAGCCCGCGATGACGGACGGCCCGTTGAAGCGCTCGGCCCCGGAGGTGACATCGAGCGCATGCAGCCGGTAAATCGCGGCGCCGTTTTCGAACGAACCGGCAACCATATATATAGTCGCGGTGGCGGGATCGATGGCCGGAGTTCCCAGGATTCCGATTTCCGGCTGGATATCGGTATAGGGAGTGCCGTCTGTTTTTACGAAATTCCCTGTCGGAATCGAGGGACCGAGGTTAACGGTCCACAGCGGCAGGCCCGGCGCGTCGGCGTCGAAAGCATAAACGGAGTTATGCATGGTGGCGACAAGCACGACATTATGGACGGCTCCGCCGATGGAGAGCGACGGCATGTAGAGAGGCTGCGCATAGATCTGGCCGTCCACGGCAAGCGTGAACAGCTTGCCAAAAGAAGACGGCGAAACGTTACCTGGGGTAAGTATTGTTTCGCTTAAGTTCGAATTTGAGCGGGCATTATCGTAATTGCCGGACAGAACAGAAGGTGGCGTACCGGCGCCGAGAACGATGGCGTTTGCGAGCAGCAGCAGCGGTGGCGCGAGACGTATCTTCATTCCCTTCTACATCCAACAGGCGAACGAAACAGAAGTTTCGTGACACACCTGATTGCGAATGGACGGGAATGTAGTTCCGTTCTTACCCCTCTCCTCTCACGGAAAAATAAAAATCCCGATTATCCAAAAGATTTATGGGGATTCAGTGCGGCGGCGCCGTTACATACCTTTACGTTCAGCCGCAAAAAAGCTGGCGGATTTCAGAAAAAAAATCGGGGAGCCCGTGACCCGGATTCCCAAAGCCGCCTGCCCGGCCCTCGAAGCGGATGTGGGATACGCGCAAAAACGGCGAGAGCGAAGCCGCCACAGGAGACTTATTCCGAACAACTTACGTCGCCCATTGGGTTCGTTCGGTAAATTCGCCCGCTGTGTGGGCCGCTGCGCGATGCAGCGCAATTCGCGCTATAGAGAATACACCCGAAGCGGCATCCTAAAATCGTTTCGATGTTGAAACGTGTGAGCGCGCTGGCCGCCCTCGCCTTCGCAGCCGGCCTGCTGCCCGCAGCTCCGCCGGCCCCGGAATCCTGGTTCGGCCACAAGATCGGAGCGGACCGGGAACTGCTCGACTGGGACAAAGTCGTTACATACTTTTACGCGCTCGGAAAATCCAGCGACAAAATCCAGGTTACGGAGTACGGACGCAGCGCGGAAAACCGCCCGATGATCGTGGCCACGATCGCCGCGCCCGAGGTACTGCAAAATCTGGCGCATTACCGTGAAATTCAGCGCCGCCTGGCCGATCCCCGGATCACCGCGCCCGCCGAAGCCGAGCCGATGTTTGCTGAAGGGAAGAACATCGTGCTGCTCACGTGTTCGATCCACGCGACGGAAGTGGCTTCCACCCATGCAGCAGTGGAGTTCGCGTACCGGCTGATCACGGAAGATACGCCGCATTTCCGCGCCATCCTCAACAACACGATTCTGCTGCTGGTTCCGTCACTGAACCCCGATGGCGTGGACATCGTGACGGAGTGGTACCGGAAGACGCTCGGGACGAAATGGGAAGGGACGGGTCCGCCGTATCTTTATCAGAAATATGTCGGGCACGATAACAATCGCGACTGGTACATCTTTTCGCAGCCGGAGACGCGCGCCACGATTTCCCAGCTGCATAACGTCTGGCATCCGGAGATCGTTTACGACGTGCATCAGCAGGGGCCGGATGCGTCGCGCATGTTCATTCCGCCCTGGCTAGATCCGATCGAACCCAATATCGATCCGATTCTGATGCAGGAGATGAACATGATGGGGACGTCGGTAGCTTCGGATCTGACGTCCGCCGGAAAACCCGGAATTTCGATTCATGCCTCCTACGATTTCTGGACGCCCTCGCGGCATTATCAGGCCTTTCACGGGGGATTGCGGATTCTGACGGAATCGGCCAGCTCGAAACTGGCCACGCCCATTACTGTGACGCCGGATCAGATTGCGAAGCAAGCGCTGGGGTACGATCCGCGCGAGAAGAGCTGGAATTATCTGCAGCCGTGGCTGGGCGGAACGTGGCGGCTGCGGGACATCATCGACTACCAGGAGATTGCGTTCGAGAGTCTGCTTTACAATGCCGCGCTGCATCGGGAAGAGATGCTGCGGGCGTTTTACCGCGTGGGGCAGGATCAGATTGCGCGAACGAAGCCATGGGGAGCGGTGATCGCGAGAGACCAGCGCGATCCGGAGGCAACGCGCAGGATGCTGAAGACGCTGGCCGACGGAGCGGTGGAAATCTATCGCGATCCGGAGGGCAACGCGGTGATTCCTTTCCAGCAGCCTTATTCCGGCTATGCCAAAGCGCTGCTGGAACGGCAGCATTATCCGAATGAATTGCTTTATCCGGGTGGTCCGCCGAAGCGCCCCTACGACGTGACGGCGCATACGCTGCCGCTGCTGTTCGGGGTGGAGGCGAAGTTCGTGGAAGAACCGGTCACAGCGCTGCTGGCTCGCGCAAACTTCGATGAAGCTATTAATCCGGCTGGTGAAGCGGCGAGCGACACGGCTTCGTGGATCTCCGCGAACCGCGCGTGGGCTGCGGGCGGCGCGGTCTGGAGAAACGGAGCGGGCGATTTCCGGTTCGGCGACAACCCCGGCGCAGGCTGGCATGAGGTGAAGCGGCCGCGCATCGGTCTTTATCAAAGCTGGACCGCCAACATGGATGAAGGCTGGACGCGCTGGCTGTTCGAGAACATTGGGTTCGTTTTTTCGACGCTGCACAACAGCGACATCCAGACCGGCGGATTGCGCGCGAAGTTCGACGCCATCGTGATTCCCGATCAGGCGGCGAATTCGATCCAGAACGGCAATGCCGCGGGCTCGATGCCGCCGGAGTACACGGGCGGAATCGGCGAAAAGGGCGCGGCGGCGCTGCGGGAGTTCGCGAATGCGGGCGGGACGGTGATTCTGCTGAACCGGGCGTCGGACTACGGGATCGAGCATCTGGGGGTGAAAGCGAAGAATGTTCTGGCGGGCGTGCCGCCGAAGGATTTCTATTCCCCGGGATCGCTGCTGAACGTGACGGTGGATACTTCGAGTCCGCTCGCGTTCGGCGTACCGCGTGAGATTGCGGTGTGGTCTGAGGGAAGCCCGGCGTTTGAAACCTCCGAGCCAGGCGTGGCGCGGTTTCCGGAACGCGATATTCTGGCCTCCGGGTGGCTGCTGGGCGGCGAGCGGATCGCCGGAAAGACGGCGCTGGTGGACGCGCGGTCCGGCGCAGGGCATATCATTTTGTTCGGAATGCGCCCGCAGTACCGGGCGCAGAGTTACCTGACGTTCAAATTATTGTTCAACGCGCTCGTTCTGAATACATGAAAACACTCGTCCTGTTCCTGGGGTTGGCCGCCATGCTGCTGGCGCAGAAACCGAAGCCGGTCATTTTCGATACCGATATCGGCGATGACATCGACGACGCGCTGGCGCTGGGGCTCGCGCTGCAATCGCCGGAACTGGATGTGCGCCTCGTGACCACGGTGGCGGATGACGTGGACAGCCGCACCCGCCTGGCCTGGAAGGAATTGGGTTTGTTCGGGCGGCATGATGTGGCGCTGGCGACCGGCGCGCCGGGGCCGCTGCTGGATCCGATGCACCCGGACAAGGCGGCCCAGTTCACGATTCTCACGCCCGCCGATACGGTTCCGGCATCGGCGCATGCGCGGGCGGCCGACAGGATTATCGACATGCTGATGCATTCGAACGAAAAGTTCACGGTGATCCCGGTGGGGCCGCTGACGAACATCGCGCTGGCCCTGAAGGAAGAGCCGCGGATCAGGGATCACATCGAGCGCATCGTGCTGATGGGCGGTTCTTATTTTCCGGCCAGGCGGGAGTACAACATCTACAGGGACAGGATCGCGGCGGAGATCGTGTTCCAGTCCGGCGTGCCGATCACCGGCGTGGGCCTGGACGTGACGACGAAATGCAAGCTCGAAGGCCCGGACCTCGAGCGCATTCGGGATGCGAAGAATCCGGCATCGCAGTTTCTCTATCGGCTGATCACGCTGTGGCAGAACGGGAAACCGGGCCAGTTTCCGACGCTGCACGATCCGCTGGCGGTGGCGACGGCGGTGAAGCCGGATCTGGTGGAGACGCGTTCGGGCGCGGTCGACGTGGAAACGGCGGTGAAGAATCTGTACGGGGCGACAACGTTCACGAGCGAAGATCAGCTCCCGAAGAATGTGAAGCCCACCACGCGCGTGGCGGCGGACGTGAACGTGCGCGGGTTCCTCGATCTGTTCGTGGCCCGCGTCTCGGCGCCGCCGCGGACCCTGAAAAGCAGTTCGCGCAAATAATCGGCACCCGTTGCATACCCCGGCCGGTCTCATCCGTAATAGCGATTGTGGGGCTTGAATTCGCCCGAGTAGTGGACGCGAACCAGTCCATGGTGTTCAGCCTCGCCTTGCGCTATCTGCGCGACGCCGAAACCGCAGAGGAGATTGCACAGGACGTGTTTCTGCAGCTTTATCGACAGTTCGATCGCATTCAAAGCACGGAACACGCGACGTTCTGGCTGCGGCGGGCGATCTGCCATCGGGCGATCGACGAATCGCGGAAGAGGAAACTGCGGCCGCGAATCGGTCTGGAAAGCGTGCCTGAACCGCCGGCCGAAACGGCCGCGCCAGACACGATGCTGAACGAGAGACTGCGGCGGCTGGTGGCGGGGCTGCCGGATGCCGCGAGGATGGTGGTGCTGCTGCGCTACCAGGAAGACCTCGATCCAGCCGAGATTTCGAAGCTGCTGGACATGCCGGTGAGCACGGTGAAGAGCCATCTGCATCGGTCGCTGGCCGTGCTGCGGCGGAAACTGGAGAAGATGCAGGCGCAAACGATTCGCGCGCAGGCGCGGGAGGCGTGCTCATGAGCTTTGAAGATCAACTGCGGGAGACGCTGCGGCAGGAACCTGCGCCGGCGGATTTCAGAGCGAAGCTGATGGCGCGGGTGCAGGCCGAATCGCGCGCGGCCGCATTGCCGGCGCCCTGGTGGAAGCGGCGGCTGTCGCTGGCTTTGGCGGCGGCGCTGGTGGCGGGCGCAGTGATTCCGGCCGGCGTTCTGGAACACGAGCGCAGGGAGCGCGAACGCGGCCTCGCGGCGCGCAACCAGCTTCTGACCGCGCTCGCGGTGACGAACTCGACGCTGCGGCATACAAGAGAAATGATCCGAAGGAATACAAGGCATTCGTGATGCGGAATCTGTGGATAGTCCTGGCGGTGGCGGCGCCTCTGGCCGCGCAGCAGGGCTTCGACTTCAAGTCGCTCGACAAACTGGGCGCCCAGGCGAAGGAGACGACAAACGTCACGCTCGAAGGCCCCACGCTGCAGCTTGCGGCGAACTTTCTCGGCGCGGACGGCGACAGCGACGCGGCGTCTTTGAAGGAGATGGTGTCGAAGCTGAAGGGCGTCTATGTGCGCGCCTGGGAGTTCGACAAGGACGGGATGTACAGCATGGCGGACGTGGAGCCGTTCCGCGCGTACATCCGAGCCGGACAGTGGACACGGGTCGTCGAAGTGAAACAGGAGAAAGAGATTTCGGAGGTGTACCTGAAAGCGGGCGCGGCGCAGCAGTTCGGCGGGGTGGCGGTGATCGACGCCGAGCCGCGCGAACTCACGATCGTTTATATCGAGGGCAACATTTCGATCGCAGACGTGGGCAAACTTTCGGGCACACTGGACATCCCTGACCTCGATGTTCTGAAACGCGGGGGCGCGGCCAGCGGGGCGAAAGGAGGAAAATCGAATGCAAACGGTAAAAACGACGAATGAACGCTATCCTTTCAACCTTCTTTTCCCTTGCCCTTCTGCTGCAGTCCACACCTCCGCTGACGAACGTTCCGGCGACCTTCAGCGGCACGTTCAAAATGGCTGAACACGGCCACGTGATCGTGGACGTGGAAGGCGGCGAGAGCATGAACATGTATGTGACGCATTCGACGAAGTTCATCCGGAACGGCAAACCGGCGAAGGCCTCCGATTTTCATAACGGCGACCACGTGACGGTAGACGCCGAGCGCGACGTACGCATGAATCTGATCGCGGTGCGGGTGGAACTTACGCCGCCGGCGAAAAAGGCGCCAAAGAACCCCGAATGAGACTTGCGGCTCTTCTGTGCATTGCCATCTGTGCGCGGGCGACGACCGAACAGCCGCCCTCAGCCGCCGAGATCATGCGGCGCGCGGCGGACAACATGGCCCGCGCGCAGAAGGAACGCGCCCACTACGTTTACGACCAGAACGTGTTCGTGCGCATGAAACGGGCCAACGGAAAAACGGCGCGCGAGGAGAGCCGGCAGTATCTGATTGTTCCGGGCGAAAAGGCCGCGAAACGGAAGCTGGTGAAGACGGAAGGCAAAGTCATCCAGGGCAAGGAAGAGATACCGTATTCCGATCCCAAATTCCGGGTGAAGAATATGGACATCGACGGCGAGCTGACCGATTCGTTCGCGCACGATCTGCTCTGGGCGAAGGACGGAAAGGTGGACTGGTTTCCGATCCACACGGACAACCTCGACCACTACGAGTTCAAGCTCGAAGGAGAGGAGCGGTATAAGGAATACGACACGTACCGCATCTCGTATCGCGCGCTCCGGAAGAACTTTCTTTCCGACGATGACGATAAAGACGACGATGACGATACCTGCTGGGCCGGCGAGGCGTTGATCGAGAAAACGCAGTTCCAGCCGGTGCTGCTGACGTCGTCCTGGGATTGCAAGGTGCCGATGGCGGTGAAAGCGCTCCTCGGTACGAATGTGCAGCACATCGGCGCGAAGATCACGTTCCGGCGATTCGACAAGGACGTGTGGTTCCCGGTGAGCTGCGGGGGAGAGATGAAGGTGAGGATACTGTTCCTGTACGCGCGAACCATCGGGTTCAACGCCACAGCGGACAACTTCCGCAAGACCGACGTGCAGTCCTCGGTGCAGTTCGAAAGCCAGGACGACCAGCAGGAATCCGAACCACAATAGAAGCATGGCCGTACGCCGCATTCTGCAACTGGGCGATCCAACGTTGCGGGAAATATCCTTGCCGGTGGGCGACGCCGCCGGCGCCGCGGCCGTGCTTGCCGATCTGCGCGATACGCTGCATGAATTTCAGCGGACGCACGGGTTCGGGCGCGGAATCAGCGCGGTTCAGATCGGCGAAAGGAAGCGCGTGATCTACCTGGAGTTCGGGGGCGCTGCGTACTCGCTGATCAACCCGGAACTGGCGTCGGCGAGCGCTGAAAAATTCGAGCTTTGGGACGACTGCTTTTCGTTTCCCGATCTGCTGGTGCGGCTGGAGCGGGCGGTCAGTTTACGGTTGCGGTATACGGACGAGCGGGGCGCGGAATGCGAACTGACCGCTGAAGGAGCGCTCTCCGAGCTGATTCAGCACGAGATGGACCACCTGGACGGTATTCTGGCGATCGACCGGGCACTCGACCGGAACAGCCTTTGTACCCGGGACGAGTGGCTGCGGCGCTACCGTTCTGAAGCCGCCAGCGCCTGATCCGCGTCCAATCAGCAGAGTGTTTTGGAAGACAATCCGGGGCAGCGGACTCGATTTGTCCGGACTGGGAACGCTGGCGATCCGCACTGCCCCACGGTTCTGGAAGCAATATTCAGCCGAGCGGAAGCGGCCGGTGCTCGAAGCGCCGCACCGGCCCGATCCTTCGTCGTGGCCCAACACGGGTCTGCACGCGGCGTGGATTGGCCATGCGACGGTTCTGCTGCGGATCGATGGCATCAATATCGTCACCGATCCGGTATTCAGCCACCGGGTGGGATTGAACTTCGGTCTGATGCTGCCCGGCGGGCCGCTGACGGTGGGGCTGAAAAGACTGGTGGAGCCCGCCCTGCCGGCCGACGAACTGGGACGGCCGGACATTGTGCTGCTTTCGCACGCGCACATGGACCATTTCGATATTCCGAGCCTCCGGAGACTGGAGAACCGGGGCACGCACGTAGTGACGGCGCCGCGCACGTCCGACCTGTTGCGCGTTCCGCGATATTCAGGGGTGCATGAACTGCGCTGGAACAGGGAGATTCGGATCGGCGGGGCATCGATTCGCGCCTTCGAGGTGAATCACTGGGGCGCGCGGATGCGGTCCGACACGTACCGCGGTTTCAATGGATATCTGATCGAGACGGAACGGCATCGCGTGTTGTTTGGAGGCGACACGGCGATGACCGATTCGTTTTCGAAGCTGCGGGAGGCGCGCGGCATCGATCTGGCGATTATGCCCATTGGAGCGTACAATCCGTGGATCTACGCGCACTGCACACCGGAGCAGGCGCTCCGAATGGCGAACGATGCGGGCGCCGAGTTCATTCTGCCCGTGCATCATCAGACGTTCCATCTGAGCCGGGAGCCGTTCAAGGAGCCGATTCAGCGCCTTGCGGGCGCTTTGGAAAGCGCGCCGCACCGCCTGGCGCTCGAAGCTGTCGGCCAGGAATTTCACCTGTAAGCGGAGCGCGTCAGACCAGACCGTCGCGGATGGCGATGCGAACCAGTTCGCCAAGCGAACCGGCGCCGAGCCGGGCGAGAATGCTGGCGCGGTGGCTTTCCACGGTTCGGACGCTGACGCTCAACAGAGACGCGATCTCCTTGTTGCTTTTGCCGGAGACGAGCAGTTTGAGCACATCGTTCTCGCGCGCGGAAAGCACGTACTGAGCCGGAGCCGGATCGTCGCTCGAAGTCGCGTTCTGGGAGGCGAAAAAGGACTGGCCGGCGACCATACGCTCAACCGCGTCCACCAGCCTCGAGGGAGCGTCGTTCTTCACCATGTATGCCGCCGCGCCCGCCTTTTTAAGGCTTTGAACCATCCGCTCGCCCGTGTGCATGGTGAGGATGAGGGTTCGGACGCCGGGCACGACGGCGTGAAGGTGCTCTGTGACCTCGAGGCCGTTCCGTCCGGGCATGGAGAGATCGAGGATGGCGACGTCCGGCTTGAGCGTCTCGGCGAGGCGGATCGCGTCATCGCCGTTGTCGGCTTCGGCGACGATTTCCCAGTCGGGATGTTTCGAAAGGAGGATGTGGGCCAGGCCGCGGCGAACGAATTCGTGGTCGTCGGCGATCACGATTCTCAGGGGATTCATTGTGAGGAGCTTTGCGGTACGGCGTCTGGCGACCAGGGAATGGAGACTTCGAGAGATGCGTTTCCGATGGCCGAGCTGAACCGTGTGACGCCGCCCAGAGTTCTGGCGCGCTCCCGAACCAGAGGCGACTCGCGAAGGGGCTCATCGGAGCGGCAGGCGCACTCGATCCGCATGAGAATCGATCCGGCGAGATAACGGATGGAGAGACGGATCACGGCGCCGCCAGGCTGCCAGATGGCGGTGGCGGCGACATGCTGGAGCGCGGCGAACAACAGTTCCTTGATCGGCTCGGGCGGATCTGCCGGGAGCGTTCCCGGATCCAAAACGAAGTGGACCCCGGCATCGGCGCGCAACACATCGCCGTACCACTCGATGGTTTCGATGAGGCCGGCATTCAGGAAAGCCGGCGGGGAGAGCACGTAGGTAAGAGCGCGAACGCCCCGGCAGCAGCGGTCAATGTGCGCGACGGCGGAGGAGAGCGATTCGCCGGAGTCCGCGGCGATGCCGCTGAGAGAAAGGGACAGCGCCACAAGATCCTGCGTCAAAGCGTTGTGCAGGTGACGGGACATGGCCTGCCGCTCGCGCACGAGGCCGGAAAAAATCTCGGCAAGGGAATTGGGCGCCGACAGAGCTGGGGTGAGGACGGCCACGAAGCCGTCCGATGTCCGCACGCAGACCATCTCGGCCGGCCCGGTTCCGCCGGAATTCAGGGCGGGAATCTGACCGGCAAGAAATAAAGTCTGCCGCCGGCAGGCGAAATCGCGAGGCCAGGAAGCGGAATCGAGCGCGCGGCGAAGCGCGGATTCCGAGCCGGCGAGAAGCAACGCTTTGGGACTGCACGCGCGAAAATTTCCGGAAGAATCGAAAAGAATCAGACCATCGGAAAGAGATTCCCATTGATCGAAATGAATTTCAAGTGTTGTGGGCTGCACTGTTCTCGCGTTCGTCGAATATTCTCCAGCGCTGCGCTACTCAGGCAGAAAGCAGAAAAACACCCCGTCTTTCCGGTAATCTTACTTTAATTCCGTGTTCCGCGCACTATTTTCCAATACAGAAGGTCGTAAAAATTTTGTTCAAAATATCGTCCGCGGTAGTGGCTCCGGTAATCTCGTCGAGAGCGTGAAGGGCGCCGTAGAGATCGAGCAGGACCATTTCATGGGGAATGCCTGAGAGCACGGCGGCGCCCGCTTTGGAAGCCATTTCGGCGGCCTCCCGCAGGAGCTTCGCATGGCGGGCGCTGGTGATGAAGGCGCCGCCTGGATCGTCGAATGCCGCGCCGCCGAGCTGGCCCAGAATGGCCTGGCGAAGATCGTCGATACCGGCGCCGGTGAGCGCGGAGACGGCGGCTTCACCCGGCTGAGACAGGAAGCCGGGGAGATCCGATTTGTTGGCAGCGACGATGGTTCGGCCCTGGCCGCGGGCGCGCGCCAGCAGCGCGGCATCCTCGGCTCCGCGAACCGCTGAGCCGTCGAAGACGACAAGAGTGATGTCGGCGTCCGACATGGCTTCGAGGCTGCGCTCGACGCCGAGCCGTTCGATCACCTCGCCCGTATCGCGAATGCCGGCCGTGTCCACGAGGCGAACCGGGATACCGGAGAACTCGGCGGTTTCGGAAATCAGATCGCGGGTGGTTCCGGGAATGTCGGTAACGATGGCGCGGTCCTGATTGAGAAGCCGGTTGAAGAGACTGCTTTTTCCGGCGTTCGGCGGTCCGACGATGGCAAGCGAGAATCCGGAGCGGACGATTCGGCCGTAATCGAAGCTGCGGGCGAGAGTCTGGCAGGCTTCGATGACGGGGGCCAGACGCGCGGCGATCTGCCCGGGGGGCGCGACGGAAATGTCGTCCTCCGCAAAGTCGATGCCCGCTTCCATGATGGCGATGACGTCGACAAGCTGCGCCTTGGCCGGAGCGACGCGCTTTGAAACCGCGCCCTGGGTTTGCCGGGCAGCGACGCGGGCCTGATAGAGGGTGGTGGCCTCAATGAGATCGCGAACGGCTTCGGCGCGGGGAAGGTCGATGCGGCCGTTCAGAAAAGCGCGGAGGGTGAACTCGCCGGGTTCGGCGAGGCGCGCCCCGGCGCGAATCAGGCGGTCGAGGCAATAGCGAAGGACGACCGGGGCCCCGTGGCAGGTAATTTCGACGATGTCTTCGGCCGTATAGGAGCGCGGGGCAGCGAAGTACACCGCGACAACTTCATCGACAATGCCCTGGGCGTCGGCCAGTTGGGCCAATACGGCGCGGCGCGGAGCAAGGTCGCCACGGGGACTCAACACCTGGCGGGCAATGTGGAGAGCATCGGCGCCGGAAACCCGGATAACGCCGAGCGCGCCGTGGCCCGGAGGCGTGGCAATGGCGGCGATGGTGTCGTTCAGCAGCAAGGCGGGAAAGCGTGAAGGGAAGCTGGAACAGCTTCATCGTACCGATTCGCGGACGGGCGAAGGGACCGGAATCAGCGGCGAGGCCGCGAGGGTCTTCCCCGGGGGGGCCGGCCCCCTCCGCCTTCCCTGCGCGGAGGGCGATCGCCGCGCGGTCCGCGATCGTGCCCGCCATGCGGCCGCAAATGCGGGCCAGCGTGTTCGGACGGGGGCGGTTCCGGCAATGATGGCATGCCGGCGGGATAGATCACGACGCCACGCTGCGGTCCCGAACCGAGACTTTCGGAGCGGACGGCATGTTCGTTTCGCAGAGCGATGTGGATGACGCGGCGCTCGCGGCTGTTCATCGGGTTGAAGCGAAAGGGCGCGCCGGTACGCTTCACCTTGTCGGCGGCGGCGATGGCGCTCATCCGGAGTTCCTCGATACGCAGGGCGCGGTAATCGTTCGCGTCGAACGAAATGCGCGAATGATCGTCCGAGTGCATGCGCAGCATCTCCTGCGTGACGAGCTCGAGCGCAAGCAAAAGCTCGGCGCGGTTGGCGAGCAGGAGTTCCACGTCGCGCCCGGCGAATTTTATGGTGATGTCGGGATTTTCGAAATCGGGATTGCTGTCGTCACCGGGCTCGATGGCAAAATCGAGCTCGAATCCGGCATTTCCGATGGCTTGCCGCAGGAAACCTTCTATCCGCGGACCTGTTTCTTCCAGGGAGAATCGGCTGCTCACGCTGTTTTTCGGCCTTTGGGAACCGGTTTTTTTGCGGGGACGGCGGCAGGCAGAGGCGGAGCCGTCTGATTGAAAATCCACTGCTGCGCCATGCTCACGAGATTGCTGGTCAGGTAGTATAACACCAGCCCGCTGGCCAGGTTCCAGAAGAAGAAGCCCCAGATAAGAGGCATAAACTGCATTATTTTCTGCTGATTTGGGTCGCCGCCGGTCATCGGCGTCATGCGCTGCAGCAGGAAGCCGGAAGCGATCATGATCAGGGGCAGGAAGTGAATATCGAAGTGCTCCGGCTGCGACAAATCGCTGACCCAGAGCCAGGGCGCTCCCCGCATCTCGATCGTCACCGCAAGAACTTTCCAGAACGCATAGAGGAACGGAAGCTGAATCAGCATGGGGATGCAGCCGCCCATGGGATTGACGCCATTGAGCTTGTACAGCTGCATGATCTCCTGCTGCTTCTGCTGTGAGCGTGGATCGCTCATGGGGATGCCCTTGTACTTATCGTTGATGAGGTTCATCTCAGGCTGCAGAGCCTGCATTTTCCGCATCGACCGGAGGTTAGCGATTTTCAGAGGCAGCAGCGCCATGGTGATGGCGATGGTCAGCAGTACGATCGACCAGCCGTAATTGTGAACGAACGTGGAATTCATCCACTGGAGCACGATGAACAGCGGCTTGGCCAAAATGCCGAAGAACCCCCAGTCGATAACGTCCTGCAATCGGGGATTCACCTTGCGCAGCGCATTCAGTTCTTTGGGGCCGACATAAAGCCCGAGCTGATTGCGCGCGTCGCCGCCCACGCCGACGCCCGGATAGGCCTCGTCCGAGTTATTCAGGGACGTTGGGACCGAGTCGCTGTAGGTTCCGGTTTCGAGGGCCGTATGCTGCGGCGGAAGAAACGCGGCGACGAAATACTGATCTTCGATGCCGGCAAAGGCGTCGTTGGCGGTCTCGTACACCGGTCCGTTCTTTGCGGCCTTCGCGGCCTGTGTGACGAGCTTGCCGCGGCTATCGTCGTAACGGACGGTTTCCTGATGGCTGGCGGCGCTTTGCACCGCTATATCGCCGAAACCGGCGCGCCATTCGACCAGGTGCCGGATGCCGGCGCCGTTCAAAGCGACATCGTCGGCGTACTGAACCATGTAGCCATTGCGCTCGAAAGCGAAAGTTTTCTTCGCGACGGTGCGGCCATCGGAAAACTCGAACGCGATGGAGAGATCATCCGCGGCGGGCTGAGCGGACCAGAGTACGGAATTGAGATCGACGGATGGCTTCTGCCCGCGGAAACCGAAGCTGAAGGGGAAGCCGGTCTTCTCCGAGCCGCGAACATTGACCAGTTCGAGCGGCTTGCCCGCGCCATTCTTGAACTTCTTGAGAAGCCAGCTTCTGACCACGGCGCCTTTGTTCGAGAAGACAACGTGGTACAGATCCGTATCGACGGTAAATGTCTGCTCGGCGGCGGCGGCGATGGGATTGGCGTCCGGAGGCGACTGCTCTGAGGCAGCGGGTGAAGCGGGAGACGCGTTTGCAGGCTGGCGCGGCGCGGCTGACTTGACCTGAGCGGTTTTCTTCGGCTGCTCCGGCGGAACCAGGCCGAGCCTGCGGTAAAGAAACGGCGTGGCGACGAGGATCAGCCCCATCAAAATGAAGGCGATCACCATCCGCGTTTCGTTGGATAGTTCTTTGGGGGCTTTCCCTTTGGAGCTGGGCAGATTCATTCGATGCAGTCTCAGCGCGGGGCGGCTTCGAGGCCGTGGGGTCCCGGTACGGGATCGCATCCGCCCTCGTGGAACGGATGGCAGCGGCCAAGCCTCTTCAGACCGAGCCAGACTCCTTGCGCGGGCCCGTGGATTTCGATCGCCTGGCGCATGTACTCCGAGCAGGTGGGATGAAAGCGGCAGGCGGAAGGCAGAAGCGGAGAGATCAAACGTTTATAGGCGACGAGGAGCCCTGTAAGGACAGAGCTGAGCGCTGATTGCAGCGTTCGAAAAGACGCCGCACTTCCAGTTCGATGTCCGGGAACATGCAGTCCAGCAGCTTGCGGCGAGGATTGAATACGATCGACCACTCGGAATTCAGAGAGTCCAGTTCAAGCCGGACGGCTTCCCGCATGCGGCGGCGAATGCGATTGCGTGTGACGGCCTTGCCGAGCGCGCGCGGCGTGGTGAACCCGACACGGGGAGCGGGCTGGTCGCGCGCGGCAAGGCAGAAAGCGGCGAAAAGCGGGCAGGTATAGCGTGTACCTGTGTCGTAAACCTTTCGAAAATCGCCAGAACGCAGCAGCCGGACACTTTTGGGAAAACCTGGTATCCGGTTACCTCTCGGAACTGACCGTGAGTTTTTTGCGTCCGGAGGCGCGGCGACGGGAGATGACAGCCCGGCCATCGGCGGTCTTCATGCGGGTCCGAAACCCGTGCGTCTTCGCGCGGCGCCGGTTATTCGGTTGATACGTACGTTTCGGCATGTTAGTGGAAATAAGGATTATACAACATGCGGGCCGGGCGCCGTTCTCACGGCATCAACTCGTAAGGCCTGTAGCATGGCTCCCAGACGCCGGCCGCCAGTTCGCCCTCGAGGTCAGCCCCGGTGATTTCCGCCAGCCCTTCCCGGATCGCCTGAATTCCGACTGCACGGGCGACATGCCTGCTTACGGACCTTATGCTCTCAAGCGGCGGCAGCAGTGGCGCATCCTTCGCGTTGCGGGCAGGGGAAAGTTCCGCCAGCGCGATGGCCGAAGCTTTGATCATGGCGTCGGAAACGCGGCGCGCGCGCGAGGATACGATTCCGAGCGCGAGGCCGGGAAAGATGTAGGAATTGTTGGTCTGATCAATGGGAACCGGCCTGCCGTTTCCGGGGACCGGCTCGAACGGGCTGCCGGTTCCAATGAGCGCGCGTCCCCCGCTCCAGGCAAGAAGCTGGTCCGGAGCAGCTTCACTGCACGAAGTCGGATTGGATAGCGGAAACACAATGGGCCGATCCGCGTAGCCGGCCATTTCGCGGATGGCCTGTTCGGTGAATGCGCCCGGCTGGCCGGAAACGCCGATCAGAACGGTGGGTTGCGCATTGCGAATCACGTCGAGCAGACCGATCCGGCCGGGATTTTCGAGGCGCCAGTTTCCGATCTCGGATTGGCGCCGGGCGAACTTCCGCTGGGCCGGACGAAGGTCACTGAGGTTGTCGGTGAGCAGACCGGGGACGTCCAGAGCGAAGATTCTGTCGCGAGCTTCGCGTTCGGTGCAGCCCTGATCGCCGATGACGGAGACGAGAAGGTCGGCAATGCCGATTCCGGCCGAGCCGAATCCGAAGATGGCGATTCGCTGGTCTTTGAGCGGACGGCCAGTGACGTTTACGGCGGCAAGAAGCGTGGCGGCGGCAACAGCGGCGGTGCCCTGAATATCGTCGTTGAAGGTGCAGAGCTGATCGCGATAGGGATCGAGAAGGCGCGCGGCGTTCGATCCGGCGAAGTCTTCCCACTGCAGCAGGACATGGGGCCAGCGGCGTTTTACGGCCGAGACGAAGGCATCGACGAATTCGTCGTACGCGGCGCCGCGAATGCGCCGGTGCGACCAGCCGATGTAGAGCGGGTCTTCGAGGCGCGCGCCGTTATCGGTGCCGACGTCGAGCAGCATCGGCAGACACGCCTCGGGAGGAATGCCGGCAAGCGCGGTATAGAGCGCCATCTTGCCAATGGGAATGCCCATGCCTCCGGCGCCCTGATCGCCAAGCCCGAGAATTCGTTCGCCGTCGCTGACGACGATGCACTTCACCTGATCGTAGCGAGGATGCGAAAAGATCTGATCGAGCCGATCGCGGTTGGGATAACTGACG
>DAIDJK010000539.1 GCA_027450225.1 Bryobacterales bacterium
GCAAGCCGGGACTCGGCCTCGACATCGATGAAAAAATCGCGGCGAAATATCCGCTGGTTCCTCCGAAAGGCGGGGGCGTATACAAAACGGACAGAAAGATCGATGGAACGGTAGTAAAGCCTTAGCGTGAGGCGGCATTCGTCCCACTGGAACGTGATGAAGCGCCCATTGGCGCCGCCGCATTGGTTTTCGGCGCCGTTCTATAACGCCAACTGTCGGGAAGTACGGTAAACCCTGACTTAAGTTGGTCGTGGGAAAGGGGTTGCCTTTACTACAATACAGTTCGTGCGTCTTGCTGCTGCCGTGATTGCCGGGATTAGTGTGTCTGTCATGCCCGGATTCGCCGGCGCCGCGCCGGGCGTGGGTGAGCAGTCGGCCGTTGCGTTCGTTCAGAAGAACTGCATTGCCTGCCACAACGCGAACGTCACGTCGGGCGGCATCGATTTCAGCGCCGTTCAGAAGAGCGGAACGCTCGCGGACAACCGGCCCGTCTGGGAGCGCGCGCTGGCGAAGGTGAAGGCGGGCGAGATGCCGCCTCCCGGTATGCCGAAGCCTCCCGCGGCTGACAGTTCCGCTTTCACGAAGACGCTGGAAGCCGAGTTCGCACGGCAGGATGCGGCGGTGAAGCCGGATGTGGAGCGTGTGGCGGCCAGACGGCTGAACAACGCCGAGTACAACAACACGGTTCGGGATCTGCTCGGCGTGGACATCGAGCCGGCCCGCGACTTCCCGGCCGACCAGGGCGCATACGGATTCGACGATATCAGCGATGCGCTGGGCATCTCGTCCGTCCTGATGGAAAAGTATGCGGATGCCGCGGAGCGCTCGGTCCGCACGGCGATCTTTGGGCCGGAGAAGCTAAAGCCCGCGATGACGCATTATCCGTTCCCGGTGCGGCTGAACAATTCGCGCGGCAACAAACAGGATTTGTCGAAGATCGGCGATTACGACCTGACGGGGCTGAGCCTGCTCTCGGCGTCGCATACGCTGCATCGTTTTCCGGTGGACGGGATTTACAGCTTCCGCATCGTTCTCAATGGGCACAGGCCGAATCAATCGATGCCCGCACAGCCGGCGTTCTGGATAGACGGCAAGCTGGTGAAGAGCTTTGAAGTGGATGCGACCGATCTGGAAGGCCAGGTGGTGGAGGTCCGCACACACGTGACGGCGGGCGAGCATCTGCTCTCGTGTTCCTATCTGAAGCAGTATCACGGGCTGCCGCCGGACTACCACGGTCCGGACCCTTCCACGCGGCCGCCGATGGCGCTGCTCACCAGCACGCACGGCAAGCTGAGCGAAAAAGATATTGAAACGCTTCGCAAGTACGGCACGAAAATCAAGACGGACTCGATCGAGACGCGCATCGACAATCGCTTCGAGTCGCTCGACGTGGGCGGCCCGTTCGAGCAGACGACAGGGCCTTCGGCGGAGAGCCGGAAGCTGATCTTCGTCTGCGCCCAGCAGACAGCCGCGTGCGCGAACAGGATCGTGACGGCGTTCGCCGAACGCGCCTTCCGCCGTCCGCTCGAACCGAAGGAGGCGGAGCCGTATTTCGCGCTCTACAGACTGGCCCGCAAAGAAGGCGACCCGTTCAATGAAGGCCTGGCGGCCGCGCTCGAAGGCGTGATGGTGTCGCCGAACTTCCTCTATCGGGTGGAGCGCGATCAGAAAGCGGACGCCAACGGGCAGCCGGTTCCGGTGAACGATTTCGAGCTGGCCTCGCGGTTATCGTATTTCCTCTGGAGCAGCATGCCGGATCCGGAATTGTTCCAGCTGGCGCGGCAGAAGAAACTGCACGAGCGTCCGGTGCTGGAGGCGCAGGTACGCCGCATGTTGAAGGACCCGAAATCCGACGGGCTCGTGGAGAATTTCGCGGGCGAGTGGCTGCAGTTCCGCAACATCGACGTGGTTCATCCCGACCCGGCGCGCTTTCGCGATTTCGACGAGAGCCTCCGCTATTCGATGCGGCGCGAGACGGAGCTGTTTTTCGAGAACATGGTTCGCAACGACGCGAGCATTCTCGACGTGCTGAACGCCAACTATTCTTTCCTCGACGAGCGGCTGGCGCGGTTCTATGGCGTCCCGGGGGTTCGCGGGCCGGAATTCCGGCGCGTGGATATGAGTACGACCCAGCGCGGGGGCGGCGTTCTGGCGCAGGCCAGCATTCTGACCATCAGCTCGTATGCGACGCGCACGTCTCCGGTGCTGCGCGGCAAGTGGATTCTCGAAAACCTGCTGAATTCGCCGCCACCTCCGCCGCCGCCTTCGGTACCGGCGCTCGACGATTCGAAGATCGGCGAATCCGCTTCGCTGCGGCAGCAGATGGAAGCCCACCGTAAGAATCCGGTCTGCGCGGCCTGTCACGCGAAAATGGACCCGCTGGGTTTCGGTCTTGAAAACCTGAACGCGATCGGCCAGTGGCGCGACATGGACGGCAAATTTCCGGTGGATTCCTCGGGCGTGCTGCCGGGCGGCAAAGAGTTCAAAGGGCCGAAGGAGTTGAAGGCGCTTCTCATGCAGGATCGCGGCCGGTTCACGGACGCCATCACGGAGAAGATGATGATCTACGCGCTGGGGCGGGGCATCGAACGGTTCGACCGGCCGGCGATGAAGACGATCGAAGCCGATGTGGCGGCGCACGATTATCGTTTTTCGGAACTGGTGCTGGGCGTGGTGAAGAGCATGCCGTTCGAGATGAAGCGGCCGCGCGAAGCCAGCGAGAGCCGGAAGCAGGCGGGACAGTTGTCGGCAAGTTTGAAGACGGACACAAAGGGAAACTGAAGATGACGTTCATCACACGCAAGCGGATTTCAAGAAGGGCAGTGCTGCGAGGCGCGGGCGCGGCGGTGTCGTTGCCGTTTCTGGACGCCATGCTGCCGGCCTTCACGGGCGCGGCGAAGACGCCGCGGCGGCTTGCGGTGGTCTATGTGCCGAACGGCATCATCATGAACCAGTGGACGCCCGCCGCGCTCGGCAAAGACTTCGAATTTCCGCGCATCCTGAAGCCGCTCGAAGCCTATCGCGAAGATGTCACCGTCATCTCCGGGCTGGCGAATCTGGCGCCGCTCAAAGTGCAGGGCGGGGGCCACGCCAAGGCGTCCGGCAGCTTTCTTTCCGGCGCGCCGCCGAAGTACACGGCGGGAGCGGACGTGCATGCCGGGACTACGTTCGATCAGGTAGCCGCGAAAACCTGGGGATCGCAGACGCGCGTGCCATCCCTGCAGCTCGGCTGCGAGGATTCGCGCATGATCGGCAACTGCGACACCGGTTCCAGTTGCGCTTATACGAACACGCTCTCGTGGAAAAATCCCGATACGCCGCTGGCGGTGGATACCAATCCGCGCTCGGTTTTCGAGCGGCTGTTCGGTACCGTCGATCCCAGCCTCGACCCGAAGACGCGGGCGCGTCGCGCGCTCTATCGCCGCAGCATGCTCGATTTGACGCTGGCCAGCACGCGCAAACTCGAAGGGGAACTTGGCCCCGCCGACAAGCGCAGAATGGACGACTACCTCACATCCATTCGGGAACTCGAGCAGCGCATGGAAGCGGTGGAGAAGGACACGCGCGTTCCGCCCGTCGACAAGCCGGCCGGCATTCCGTTCCAGTTCTCTGAATATGTGAAGCTGATGTTCGATCTGCAGGCGATCGCGTTCCAGTCTGACCTGACGCGCGTGAGCACCATGATGATCGGCCGCGAAGGCAGCGTGCGCGTCTATCCCG
>DAIDJK010000540.1 GCA_027450225.1 Bryobacterales bacterium
ACGGCGACCACGGCGGAGAAGTCCCCCGCCAGGAAGACCGCCGCCAAGAAGGCTCAGGCTGCCAAGAAGTCGGCGGGATAGACACCCTGGGACGGATCCCCGGATGAGGCGCCGACTGGACGCCGAACTGGTACGGCGGCGGCCTTTTCATGGATCACGACTTCTTTCACCGGTTCGGATTCCGCGATTATGGCGACCGCGACTGGATGGGACGCTCGGAATGGATGCATGATCCCGACCATCGCTTCGCTCCCTATCCGAATGGCCGTTTCGGCGGGCAATATGCCGGACGTGGTGATTTCGGCGGCCGGTTTGGACAGCAGGGATTCGGCCGCCAGGGATTTGGACAGCAGGGATTTGGACAGCAGGGATTCGGACAGCAGCGATTCGGGCAGCAGGGCTTCGGCCGGCAGGGCTTCGGGCAGCAGGGATTTGCCAGGCAGGGAGTCGCTCCGCAGCAGCGTTTCGGATCGCCAGGTTTCGAGCAGCGGGGCTGGACGGGCAACCACAGCGTCTTCGGCGGTTACCACAATGGGGGCGCCGCGCGCATGCAGAGCGACCGTGGATTCTCGAGCATGGGTGGCCAGCGTTTCGGCGCCATGCGCGGCGGGTTCGGCGGTGCGCGGGGCGGCGGCTTTGGCGGCATGCGGGGCGGCGGATTCGGCGGCGGTATGCGAGGCGGCGGCATGCGCGGCGGGGGGAGACGGTAGCTGATGCCAGTCCGGGTTGCTTCTCTGATGGTTGTCATGGCGGCCTGCGTTCCGGCGATTCTCGCGCAGGAGCGTTTCGATTCCCCGGAGGCTGCCGCGAGCGCCGCAATCGATGCGGCGGAAAAGCATGACGAAGCCCGCCTGATCGCAATCTTCGGCGCGCAGGCGAAAGGTGTTCTTACCTCCGGCAAGCCGGACCAGGACCGCGACGAGCAATCCGAGTTCGCGCGCATGGCGCGGCGGAAGCAGAGGCTCGAGGTCTCTCCCCTGAATCCGAACCGCGTGATTCTGGCCATCGGGGATGAGGACTGGCCGTTCCCGGTTCCCATCGTCCGCAGGGACGGCAGGTGGAGTTTCGATGCTTCCGAAACCCCGGGCGAGATGCGCGCGCGCCGCATTGGAACGGACGAACTGGATGCGATCGACATCTGCCGCGGATATGTGGATGCGCAGAGGAAGTACGCGACCGAAGACCGGGATAAGGACGGTCTGCTCGAATACGCTCCACATCTGCTGAGTTCTCCGGGCCGGCATGATGGGTTGTACTGGGATGGCGACGGAGCCTTGATTCCGAGGCGCTTCGCGGAGGCGGCCTGGGAAGGAGCGCAGAAGGGAACCGCGAAACCCTATCACGGTTATTACTTCCGCATTCTGGATGGCCAGGGACCGGATGCGCCTGGAGGCGAGCATCATTATCTGGTGAAATCGCAGCTCGTCGGCGGATTCGGGCTGGTCGCCTGGCCCGCCGAATACGGGGTGAGCGGCATTCACACGTTTATGGTGAACCAGGATGGCGTGGTTTACGAGAAGGACATTCCGCCCGATCCCGCAAAGCCGTTCATACCGATTTCGCGCTTCAATCCGGATCACACCTGGGAACCGGTCGAATAAGCGGTTATTCATAGCGCAGCGCCGTCATCGGGTCGACCCGTGAGGCGCGCCGCGCGGGGAGCCACGCGGCGATCAGGGCCGCGGCCGCCAGCGCCAGGATTGCGCCGGATATCGTGAGTCCATCGAAGCGGCCGACGCCGTAGAGAACCGATCGCACCAGCGCTGTTGCGGCGAACGCGAGCGGCAAGCCAATCGCAATGCCGGCGCCGAGCAGTTTCACGGCGTCGCCCAGGACCATGCTCACCACCGCGCCGCGCTCGGCGCCGAGCGCCATGCGAATGCCGATCTCTCCCGTTCTTCGCGCCACCGCGAAGGAGATGGTCCCGTACAAGCCGATGGCGGCCAGCAGCACGGCGAGCGCGGCGAAGAAGGTCGTCAACTGCGCCACCGCCCGCTGCATCACCAGCGAATCGCTCACCTGTTCGTCGAGCGTGGTGATCCAGTGGATCGGCAGATTTGGATCGGTCGCGTGAAGCGCGGCGCGTACGTCCGACGCAACGCCGCGCGGATCGCCCGCCGCCCGCACCACCACGTCTCCGGCGAAAACGGGATTCTGCGAGAGCGGGACGAAGGCTGTCGGCTGCGTCGCGTCTTTCACATTTCCTTCGAAGCTGTCTTTCACCACTCCGACAATCCGGTACGGAACATCCTTGTCCGTGATCGGGCTCATCATGATCACCCTGCCGATCGGATCGAGCGTTCCGAAGATTTTCTTCACCATCGTTTCGTTGATGATTGCAACGCGGTCGCCCCCGTACGTATCGTGATCGTTGAATTCGCGGCCTTCGAGAAGCGGAATGCCGAGGGCTCGAAAGAATTCGTCGCCCACGAAATTCAGAACCAGGGCGCTGCCTACCCGCGGCGCATACACGCCCGGTATGTTGAAGCCTTCCGTCCAGCGGCCTTCATTGAACACGCGATGGGAGAACGCGGCGGCCCTCACGCCGGGAATGTTCTCAATGCGCTTCTCCGCGCGCCGGTAGAGGTTCGCGAGCGACTCATCGCCGTTATATCCCGCAGCCACTGTGTCGAGTTGCGCCACCAGCACATGCTCGCGATCGAAGCCAAGCGATTTCGTGATCAGATTGCGGAAACTGCGCAGCAGCAGACCTGAGCCCACCAGCAACGTCATCGAAAGCGCCACCTGGCTGATTACCATGGCCCGGCCAAATGTGAGCTTTTTCGGCGAAGCCATGCTGGCGCGGCTTTCTTTCAGCGCAATATTCAGGTCCGTCTTCGTTCCGCGCAATGCGGGAGCGATGCCGAAGAGTACTCCGGTAAGCACTGAAACCGCCACGGTAAATCCGAGTACCCGGGCATCGGGATCGAAGCCGATGGGCAGTGAACTCGCGCCTGTGGAAATGAGATGCACCAGCACGCGCGATCCGGCCGACGCAATGAGGATTCCGAGCGCGCCTCCCGCGCACGCGATCAGCAGACTTTCTGAAAGAACCAGCCGGATGAGTTGCCCGCGACTCGCTCCGATCGCGGTGCGCAGTGCGAACTCCTTCTGCCGCCGGGCATTCTGGGCCATCACCAGATTCGCCACATTCGCCGCCGCAATCGCCAGCACCAGAGCGACTACCCACATCAGAATCCCGAGTGGCTGCTCGAAGTTCCTGCGCAGCGTGGAAATGCCGCGCGCGGCGCTCGTCACCGCGATATGCGGCACGCGCCGGATGGCGGCGCGCAGGTCCGGAGAGAGCGCGGCGAGATACGACGGCAGATTCTGTCCGTAGATCAGATTGATGCGCGCTTCGGCCTGCGCAGGGCTTGTGCCGGGCCTCAGGCGCCCGACCACGTTCAGGAAATCGTCCATCGGAAGCTTCAGCCAGTCCGCCTGGCCGGGCAGGTACGGTTGCATGGTGAGCGGAATCCAGATGTCGTAAGACACGCCCGGGCGGATGCCGAAAAACCCGCGCTGCGCCACGCCGATGATGGTGTAATCGCGGGCGCCGATGCGCGCGGTCGAGCCGATAATGGCGGGGTCGCGATGAAACTCGCGTTGCCAGTACGCGTCATTCAGCACCGCATAAGGCGCCGGAGCCTTGTCCATGGCGGGGTCGAACAAACGTCCGGCGGAGGGTTGCACGCCGAGCACATCGAAATAATTGCCGCTGACCAGGTTGGCGTTTACGGCGCCGGTTTCGGGCTGATTGCGGACCACCGGGTAAACGAACATGCCGTAGCTCTGCGCGGCCAGCACATCCGAAAACACGCCAGCTTTCCTGAAGTCCTGATACTGGCGCCAGGAAAAGATGTCCATCGGGTCCTGCGGCGGCCCGCTCGAGTGCCCGAGCCGCCTGCCTTCGCCCACCAGCACAAGCTGCTGCGGGTTCTTCACCGGGAGCGGCTCGAGCACCACGGTATTGATGAAGCTGAAGATCGCGGTATTCGCGCCGATGCCGAGCGCCAGTGACAGCACGGCGATTGTGGTGAACGCGGGATGCGCGCGGAGCGTGCGCGATGCGTAGCGAATGTCCTGTTGAATGCCGCCCAGCATATGGTTACTCGTATCGAAGAGCCGTCATCGGGTCCACGGCGGCGGCTCTGCGCGCCGGGAGCCATGCCGCTATCCCGGCCACCATGACCAGCGTGACCGCGGACGCAAGAATCGCGGTGGAATCGAAGCTGCTCAGGCCGTAGAGCATGCTATGGAGTTCGAGTCCTCCATAGAGCGCGAGCGGCAGACCGGCGTCCAGGCCGATCGCCGTGAGCAGCGCAGCATGGCCTATCACCATGCGAACGACGTTCACCCGTTCGGCTCCCAGAGCCATGCGGATGCCGATCTCGCTGGTTCGCCGC
>DAIDJK010000541.1 GCA_027450225.1 Bryobacterales bacterium
GCAAATTCGAGTGTACTGACCGAAGCACTATTGTGCGGTTACGTCGTAATCGACTCTCGACGCTGACAGCCCACTACAGGCCCAGGAGAAAGGAGACGAAGAGGGCCAGTCCGCAACCCAGGGCCACAATTCCCCGGCCGCGGAAGCGCCTCAGGCTCCACCACATGCAGATGCCGGAAGTTCCGTCTCCAACACGGACACGGCATGGCACAGGCAGGCCGACAGGTTCTCAGCGCGAGATGGAGCCCCGGTTCGACGATTGCTCGCATCCGGGACATACGGCTGATGTAAAACTTTGCAAATCGCTACAGGTGAGTCGAGAGACGGATTGCGCTGAACGGCATCTACCAAATAAAGTTCACCCCAAAACGCGGATGCAAGGCCGTGCTCCGGGGATCGCTGCACTCAGGAATCGGGTGTCCGAACGCGGCCGGGGTTACGGCGATCTTCGAGGCGAAATCCAATTCCGACAGTCACTTCGCCGGATGGAAGTTCGCAGGGCAAGCTCAGTTCCGGCTCGCCGGATGCGGAGGCTTTTCCCCCGAGGACCGGCGGCAGCCGAATCCGGCGAGGCATCGCGATCACGACTGCCAGACCCCGGTCCGAGCGCCGCAAAGGCTCGGAAGAGCATGCAAAAATCGCGTGTTATGCTTGTCGGCATACGAGGGACCAGTGCACTTGTGCCGCTCTGCGAATACCGCGGTCCTGCTCGCATTCCGGCGTCCCACCTCGCCCGCCGGACGCGATTCCGAACCAGTCTGTAACCGGAAGGCCTCTCGCCTGAATCTATCTTTTCGTCCGCTCACGGGCTTATCCATTTAGATGTTCGAATTCCTGTTCAAATATCCCCCGGCTATCTTCACGAAGGGCAAGCTCGTGCTGCTTTCGCCGTGGCCGGTGTGGCTGATGGCGCTGCTGTTCGCGGCGGCGGCAGGCGGGCTGTTCTGGCAGATGCACAAACGGCACGGACTGCTGAAGGGCGCGCGCCCGGTGCTGATCTGGCTGGCGCAGTGCGCGCTGATCGCTTTGGTTCTGTTTATGCTGTGGCGGCCGGCGATCAGCGTGGCGCGGCTCCGCCCGCAGCAGAACGTGGTGGCCATACTGGTCGATCACTCGCGGTCCATGGGGATTGCCGACGATGGCACGCCGAGGATTGTGGAGGCCGAGAACCTTCTGAATACCGAGCTTGGTCCGCAACTGGACAAAAAGTTTCAGGTCCGGTTGTACGAATTCGGCCATGATGCGTCTCGTATCCAGAGCGCAAAGAATCTGACCGCGACCGATAACGCGACGCGAATTGGAGACAGCCTGCACGATATCGCGCAGGATGCCGGGTCGATGCCACTGGGCGCAATCGTACTGATGACCGACGGCGGCGACAACACGGGCGGCGTGGATCGGGAAACGATTTCGCAGCTGCGGCAGCTTCGCGTTCCCGTTCATACGATCGGGTTCGGCCCGGATCATTTTCAAAAGGACATCGAAGTGGAGGATGCGTCCCTGCCCGCGCGGGCGTTGGCGCACTCCCGGCTGAGCGCGCGGGTTGCGTTCCGGCAGCACGGCTATACGGGCGAGAAGGTTCGGGTGACGGTCCGCGAGAATGGGCAACTGCTGAATCAGCAGCAGATGACGCTGGGGCCGGATTCCGAGCAGAGCGGCTCGGTGGTTTTCGATATCGGCGATGCGGGCGCGCACTCATTCGATATTGGCGTCGAGCCGATGCCCGGCGAAGAAAATACGCGCAACAACTCGCTGGTGCGGCTGGTGACGGTATCGGCGAAAAAGAAGCGCATCCTTTATATAGAAGGTGAGCCCAGGTGGGAATTCAAGTTCATCCGGCGCGCGTTTGACGACGATCAGAATGTGGAGATCGTCAGCATGCTGCGCACGACGCAGAACAAGATCTACCGCCAGGGCATTTCAACGCCGACGGAACTGGAAGACGGATTCCCGACGAAGCCCGAGGATCTCTTCGCGTATGACGGGCTGATCATCGGCAGCACGGAAGCGAACTACTTCACGCCCGAGCAGCAGCAGATGATCCGCGATTTCGCCGACCGGCGCGGCGGGGGCGTGCTGTTCCTCGCAGGCCGGTTTGCGCTCGCCGATGGCGGGTACGCGAATACGCCGATGGCGGAGATGCTGCCGCTGCGGCTGCCGAACGAGAAGACGTGGTCGCGCGATTTCGCCGATGTTTCGTTGACCGACGCCGGCAGGGAAAATCCGATTTGCCGGCTCGAAGATGATCCGGCCAAAAACGTCGAGCGCTGGAAAAAGATGCCGCAGGTTGCGAATTACGCGGCGATGGGAGCGCCGAAGCCCGGCGCGGTGGTCCTGATGAACGTCGCGGCGCCAGGGCATCGCGCGACTCCACTGCTGGCGATCGAGAATTACGGCCACGGACGCACCGCCGTATTCGCAACCGCTGGAAGCTGGCGATGGAGAATGCTGCAGGACCACACCGACCGCACGCACGCCACGTTCTGGCAGCAACTGGCGCGGTATCTGGTGACGGAAACGCCCGGCGAAGTTGTTTCATCGACCCCGCGGCAGGTGATCTCGGACGATTCGCATGTGCCCTTGCGCGTCTCGGTGCGGGACAAGAAGTTCGAGCCGGTCTCCGGCGCCACGGTCCATGCGCATATCGCGCGGCCGGATGGCAACTTCGATGAAGTGGAACTGCGGCCTGATCCGCTCGAAGCCGGAATCTACACGGCGAATTACAGCGCGGACAAAGCGGGATCGTACGTCGCCGAGTTTACGGCCAAACAGGACAAGACGGATTTTGGCAGCGACACGTTGAACTTTCGCCGGCAGGACGGCGTGGCGGAGAATTTCGGGGAGGCGCAGAATCGGGACCTGCTCGAGAAGCTTTCGAGCGATACCGGCGGCAACTATTACACGCCCGCGAAAGCGAAGCGTCTGCCCGAAGAGATCGCCGTTTCCGAAGCGGGGATCACGGCGCACGACAATCTGGACATCTGGGACATGCCGATTCTGTTCCTTCTCGTGATTCTGGTGCGCGGCGGCGAATGGCTGCTGCGGCGCAAGTGGGGTGTGGTTTGAAAGCTTTCCTTTGTGGCGCGGCAGTAGCGATGGTTGCTCTTCCGGCATTCGCCACAACCTATATGGTGACCGTGGCGGGGCTGGGTGGCGAACCGGACTACGAGACGCGCTTCTCGATGCTGGCCACGGACACGGACAAGATTCTGCACACGGGCGCCGCAGCGGATCGCGTGGTAGAGACGCTGAAAGGCCCCGCCGCGACAAAGGCGAACGTTACCGCGGCCCTCAGCAGGGTGGCGGCGCAGGCGAAGCCACAGGATGCATTCGTGCTGATGATGATCGGCCACGGAACGTTCGATGGCGAGGTGTACAAGTTCAATCTGCCGGGCCCGGACATCAGCGCTCCGGAGCTGGCCGCGTTACTCAACCGGATTTCCGCCACCAGACAGCTCGTCGTGGACATGACCAGCGCGAGCGGCGGCGCCACGGATGCGCTGAAGCGGGCGAACCGCACGATTATTACTGCGACCCGGTCCGGAGCGGAGCGAAATGCAACCGTGTTCGCGCGCTTCTGGGTGGAAGCGCTGCGCGATCCGGTCGCCGACACGGACAAGAACGGCCAGGTGACGGCGCTCGAGGCATTCCATTATGCGCAAACGAAGACGCAGGAGTTCTACACCGAACAGAAGCATCTGATGACCGAGCATGCGCAGCTGGACGACCAGCAGCGCGCCGCGACCTTCACGCTGGTTCGCTATGGATCGAACGCGGCCGAGAACAGCGATCCGGGGAAGCGGGAACTGGTGACGAAGAAGGAGCAGATCGAAAACCAGATCGACGCGCTGAAGTATCAGAAAGACCTGATGAATCCCGATGATTACCGCAAACAGCTCACGCAGTTGCTGGTGGAACTCGCAAAAACCCAGGCGGCAATCGATAAATGAGGCTTGCGTGAAGCTCCCCGGGATTCTGCTTCTGGTTTGCATTTCCGCTTCGGCGCAGTCGCTTTCGAGAGCGAAGGCGCTGTGGCGCGCGCACGATTACGATGGCGCGAACAACGAGTTTCGCGCCCTGGTGGCGGCGAACCCGAAAAATGCGGAGGATCGCGTCGAATGGGGACATCTGTTCTTCGAGCGTTTCAACGCCGCTGAAGCCGCCAACCTGTACAACGAGGCGCTGCAGATCGATCCGCGATATGCCCCCGCCTACCTCGGGCTGGCTGAGGTCTTCGCGGACGAGTACAGCGCGAAGGCGAATGAGGCGGCCGAGAAGGCGCTCGAGATCGACCCGAAGCTGTATCACGCGCATGAAGTGCTGGCGCGAATTGCGCTGGAAGACGACGATACGAAAAAAGCGGAAGCGGAGGCCGACGCCGCGCTGGCGATCGAGCCGGCGGCGCTCGACGCGCTGGCCGTTCACGCTTCGATCGATCTGCTGCACGACAGGGCAAGCGCCGCGTCATGGACGCAAAAGATCGGAAATCGCGGCGAAGGGTATGAAACCATTGCGCATTTCTTCGTGATCAACCGGCGCTACGACGAAGGTATTGAGTACTATCGCAAGGCGATCGCCGCCACACCGGATCTGTGGAGCGCGCACTCACAGCTCGGCGTGAATCTGATGCGGCTGGGACGGCAGGAAGAGGCGCGCCAGGAACTGCAACTGGCCTACGACAATCACTTCCGCGATGCGGCCACCACCAACAGCCTTACTTTGATCGACGCCGAGAAGAACTTCGATACCTTCAGGACGCCGACCACGGTATTGAAGCTCAACAAGAAGGAAGCCGATGCGCTCCGGCCTTATTTCCAGACCGAAATCGACCGGGCGATGGCGACCTACGAGAAGAAATATGGCTTTCACATGCCGAAGACGGTACAAGTGGAAGCCTATCCGGATCATCCGGACCTGATGGTGCGAACGCTCGGCCTGCCGGATGAGGCTGGTATCCTTGGCGTCACGTTCAACAACGTCATTTCGATGGACAGTCCGTCCAGCCGCCCGCCGGGAAGCTTCCACTGGGCGAGCACGCTGTGGCATGAGATGAGCCACGTATATGTGCTCACGATGACCGACGAGCGCGTGCCCCGATGGTTTACCGAAGGGCTTGCGGTTCATGAAGAGACGGCCACTTCGCCCGACTGGGGCGACCGGCTGAGTCCGGACATCATCACCGCCCTGCGCGACAGGAAACTGCTGCCGGTGTCGAAGATCGATCGCGGTTTCGTTCATCCGTCTTATCCCGGCCAGGTAATCGTGTCTTACTATCAGGCGGGGAAGATCTGCGATTACATCGCGCAGCGCTGGGGCAACGCGAAGCTGGTCGATATGATCCACGCGTTCGCGAAGAATCAATCGACTGTGGACGTGATTCGCGAACAGCTGAAGATTGAACCGGAGCAGTTCGATAAAGACTTTCAGGCTGAGATCGACCGGCAAACGGCGTCAACCGTGAAGAACTTCCAGGACTGGACGAAGAAGATCAAGGAAGTCAACGAACTTGCGAAAGCCGGCAAGTCCGATGAAGTCATCACCGAAGCGCGGGCGCTCGAAACGATGTATCCGGACTACGTGGAGGCGGGCGACGCGTATTCCCTGGCCGCCGACGCGTGTCTCAGGAAGAATGATCGCAAGTGCGCGCTCGATGAACTCGGCAAATATTCGAAGGAAGGCGGCCGCGACTCGGGCACAGTGAAGAAATATGCAAAGCTGCTCGAGGAAGACGGCAGGCTGAAGGATGCCGAAGCGGCGCTTGAGAGATTGAACTTCATTTATCCGCTCGAGACGGATTTGCACGACGAACTGGGGAACCTTTATCTGAAGACCGGCAATGCAAAGCTGGCGGTGCGGGAGTTTACCGTGCTGATCGCATTGAAGCCTATCGATCAGGCGGGCAGCCATTACGATTTAGCCGAAGCGTACAAGGCAGATGGCCAGACAGACAAGGCCAGAGAGGAAGCGATCAACGCGCTCGAGGCCGCGCCCGATTTCAAGCCGGCTCAGCGATTGCTGCTCCAGGTGAGCGGCGACAACAAAAACTAAAATACATGTCCACAATCGTCTCCCCACAGCTGGAACCGGATGTTTTGCGATCGAAGATCGGCCGGTTTCGAGAAGTCGATTCGGAGATCATCCGGCAGGTGCGCCGGGTCATCGTCGGCCAGGAAGAAGTACTTGAGCAGGTGCGCATCGGATTGTTCGTCGGCGGCCACTGTCTGATTACCGGTTTGCCGGGAACCGCGAAGACGCTGCTGGTCCGCACCATGGCCGAAGTGCTCGGATTGCAGTTCAAGCGCATCCAGTTCACGCCGGACCTGATGCCGACCGATATTAC
>DAIDJK010000542.1 GCA_027450225.1 Bryobacterales bacterium
AGATCGACTTTATCGACGCCGAAACCGGCGCTCGGCTTCATATGCACGTGGATGCCGATGCGCGCAAACGCTATACCGAGGAGTTCGACCGCTTTTCCTCCGGAATCCGCGAGATCGCCATCCGCAACCAGGGACGGTACGCCGGCCTGCCCGTTTCCGTGCCGCTCGAAGAAGCCGTGTTCGGCACGCTTGCGCGGCTTCAGAGCATCGCCTAGAGGTTCTGCATGGAACTCCTCAACCTCACCGCGCTTCAGTTCCTTGCGCTCTTTGCTTCCATTTCGGCGTTCTCGATCGCCCTCTATCTTTTGGATCGCGCCCGCCGCAAGCAAATCGTCCCTACGCTCCGCTTCTGGGTCACACCCGGGCAGCCCGCGCCGGTCACCCGACGTCGCAATATTCAGCAGCCGCTCTCACTTTTGCTCCAACTCCTCGGAATGGCGTTGCTTCTCCTCGCCATCGCCGAACTGCAGTGGGGCAGTTCAAACACCCGCCGCAATCACGCACTCATTCTCGATACGTCAGCGTGGATGGGAGCTTCTCTTCCAGGCCACCCCGGAATGACGCTGATGGATCAGGCGCGCGCCAACGCCTTGGCCTGGCTCCGCGCGGTTCCGGCAGACGATCGCGTACTCGTCATTCGCGCCGATGGACTGACCACTCCCGCAACGGGCTGGGAAACCGATCACAGGACGGTCGCCCGGGCCATTCTCGAATCGCAACCCGGCGCCACGGCGCTTGAAATTTCGCAGGCGATTCGATTCGCCACGCAGGCCCAATCGCGACAATCCGGCCGTCCCGGCGAGGTAGTTTACACGGGTCCTGGGCGCATATCGTCTCGCGACGCCGCCAATGGCCGCGCGCCGGACCCGCCCGAACTTCGTATCCTTGCAGTCGCAGACCCCGACGAAAACTGCGGTCTCCGCAGCGTTGGCGCGCGCGCCTCGCAGTCGGCTTCCGGCACATGGGATGTCCTCGTCCGCGCCCGGAATTACGGCACGCGGCCAAAAACAGTGCAGATCACGCTGAATTTTGGGAAGGCTCCCGCCGGCATGCGCGTTCTGGAGCTTGAACCAGGCGAAGAAAAAGAAGCCGCCATCCCCGTTCGCACCCGAGCGGCTGGCATTCTCGAGGCGCGGCTTTATCCGCGGGATTCGTTCGCCGCCGATAACTATGCCGCCCTTGAGCTTCCGGAAATGCGGCCGCTCCAGGTGATTGCTTATACCTCCGATGCCGGCGCGCTCCGGCCCGCTCTCACGTCAGACCCTCGCATCACCGCCGACTTCCGTTTGCCCAGCGCCTATCAGCCGCCTCCAGCCGGCGCCGTCGTCATCCTTCATCGCTTCCGGCCAGCTTTGCCGCCGAGATCGAATGTTATCTGGATCGATCCTCCGCGCGACCAGTCGCCCGTTCCCATCCGCGACCGCGTCACGCATCCCGCAAACATTCGCTGGATTTCCGATCAGCCCGTCACCGCCGGTCTCCGTTCGGGCGATTTTCAGCTGGGAGAGGCGTCAATATTCGAGTCCGCGCCAGGAACCATTCGCCTTGCCGAATCGGACTCCGGCCCGATCGTTGTTGCTCGCGATTCCTCCGCGGGCCGAATGGTCGCAATCGGCTTCGACCCTTTCGCAGGAGCTATGCGCTACCAGCTGACCACGCCACTGCTGATTGGCAACGCGCTCCGGTGGATCGCTCCCCGTAGCTTCCGCGACACCGATGTCACCACCGAGAGCGCCGGCGCGATCTCCGCTCCGCTACCGGCATCGGCAGGCTCCAGCGGCGTTCAGGTGCTATCCGAATCCGGCTCGGTGCTGCCATTCGATGTTCATGCCCGCTCCGTCGATTTCTTTGCCGGTGAATCCTCCCGAGTGCGCGTCATCAGTGGGGGCGCCGAGCGCGTTTATTCTCTGACTCTGCCCGAAATGTGGGACGCCAAATGGGCAGCGCCGCCGGGCGCGCTGCACGGAATTCCGCGCTGGACCGAATCCATCCATCGCGTCCCGCGGCTCTGGCCGTTTCTAGCCATCCTCGGAGCTGCCCTGCTGATGGCCGAATGGTTTCTGTTCGGCCGCGCCACGTCGTCGCGCCTGCGCGTCCTCCGCCCCGCGGCCGAACCCGCGTCAGGAGGCAAAGCCGCATGACTTTCGAGCGCCTCTGGATGCTGCTTCTGCTCCCGCTGCCATGTGTCTGGGCTGCATGGGAATGGGGCGGTCAGGTGCGACACACCGCCCTTGTGCTGAAAGCACTGATGCTCGCGGCGATTATTCTCGCGCTTTCCGAGCCCGTGCTGTCCATCCACGATCGAAAAGTCGCCGTTGCCGCGCTCCTCGATACCTCGTTGAGCATCACCGATTCCGACCTCGCCCGCGAATCCGCGATTGCAAAAAAACTCGAATCCTCTCACGGATCGAATCCGTTGTTCGTCATTCCATTCGCTCGCGATCCACGCGCCTTCACCTCCGCCGAATTGTCGCGCGGCCTGGCTCGTCCGGCCGCCGTGGCCAGTCGGGCCACCAACATCGAAGCGCCCGTGCGCCAGGCGCTCGCCTCATTGCCGGCTGGTCACATTCGGCGAATTCTTCTCGTCACAGATGGCAATCAAAACGAAGGCTCCGTCACACGCGCCGCATGGCAGGCCGCGCAGCTCGGCGTCCCCATCGACGCCATTGCGCTTGCCGGCCGCGCCGAACCGAAACTCAAAATCGAAGCTGTTTCCATTCCCGCCGCCGTATTCGCCGGCGAACATTTCCCCGTGGATCTCACCGTTTCCTCGCCTCGCGCAGCCGTGGCCAACGTCGAACTGGCGGCGGAATCGAAGCCGATCGGCGCGCACCAGGTCGCGTTGCAGCCCGGCGAGAACCGCATCCGCATCCGCACAAGTCTGAATACCTCCGGCGCCATCGACATCAGTGGAAAACTCGCGGCCAAAGACCTGGGTGAATCGCACTTCGAGAACGCCATTGCAGTGCGTCGTCCCAAGGTCGTCTGGGTTTCCGACGATCCCCCGGGCACCGAGTCCCACATCGCTGATGTACTCGCGGCGAATCGCTTCGATTTCGCTCAGTCGAAAACGATTCCAGCCAGACTCGACGATGCGCAGATTCTTGTTCTCAACAACATCAACACCGAAACCCTGCCGGAAGCCGACAAGCAGCGCCTCGAAGACTTCGTCCGCCGCGGCGGTGGCGCGCTCTGGATCGCAGGCGAGCGCAACATCTATGTGGATCATCACGGCGCGCCGGAAGACGCCATCGCGCGCACCTTTCCCGCGAAGCTCGCTCCGCCGCGCCAGCCCGAAGGCACCTGCGGCGTTCTCATCATCGACAAGTCGTCCTCAATGGAAGGCAAGAAGATTGATCTCGCGCGCCTCGCGGCCATCGGCGTGGTGGATAACCTCAAACCCGAAGATCATGTTGGAGTACTGATCTTCGATAATTCTTTCCAGTGGGCCGTTCCCATTCGCAAAGCGGAAGACAAGACACTCATTAAACGCCTCATCGCTGGAATCACGCCGGACGGCGGTACGCAGATCGCGCCTGCGCTCAACGAGGCCTATCGCCGCATTGCGCCAGTTCCGGCCAACTACCGACACATCGTCCTGCTCACCGACGGCATTTCCGAAGAGGGCGACAGCCTCACCCTGGCCCGCGACGCCGCCAACAACCGCGTCACCATTTCCACCGTTGGCCTGGGTCAGGATGTGAACCGCGCATACCTTGAAAAGATCGCCGCCTACGCGAAAGGAAAGTCGTACTTCCTGAACGATCCCGCCGGTCTCGAACAAATCCTTCTCAAGGACGTCAAAGAACACACCGGCTCTACAGCCGTCGAGAAGTCGATCCGCGCCGAGTTGCTGCATCCTTCGGAACTGGCCGATCAGGTGGATATTCCATCCGCCCCGGCGCTCGCCGGCTACGTGCGATTCGAGATGAAGCCCGGCGCGGATGAAGTTCTGGCCGTTGATAATCCCGGACCGGTCGCAGACGGCGGGACCTCCCCGGCCAGCGGCAAGGATCCGCTTCTTTCGGAATGGCAGTACGGTCTCGGCCGCGCTGCCATTTTTGCTTCGGATGCAAAGAGCCGTTGGGCCGCGAGCTGGGTTTCCTGGAGCGGTTTCGACCGCCTCTGGACCAACGTCTTCCGTGATCTTCTGCCTCGCGGCAGCGAATCGGAAGCCTCAGCCCGCTTCAACCGCGCCAACCAGGAGATTGAAATTGAATATCGGCTGACGAATGCCGAAACGGAGCCGGATCGCGTCCCCGAGATATACGCGATCGGCCCCGGCAATTTTCGCCGGCCCATCGAAGTGACTCGCGTCTCGCCAGGGGTGTATCGCGGACACCTCCGGATCGGCGAACTTACAGGCCTTTTCCGCATTCGGCCGCTGAACGAAAGTCGGGACTTCCCGGAAGTTGGCTTGTATCGCCAGGAGTCCGAGATGACGGATTACGGGTCGAATGAAGCTCTCCTGAAATCCATTGCCGCAGCCACCGGCGGCCGCTTTAATCCACCGCTGAATCGAATTTTCGACGGTGGTGGCCGCTATGTCGATTCCACCATGCGCCTCTGGCCGGCGCTGCTCGCCGTCGCGCTACTGTTGAATCTCGTAGAACTGGCGATGCGGAAATGGCGCGGAATCGTGGAGAGTTTTCGCCCGGTTCGCCACTCCGCACAACCCAAAATGGCTGCCTGAGATTTTGTCCCGTTTCCGCCAGCAGTTTCCGGATCCGGTGCTACACTTATAGAACATCGAAATAAAATGTGCCCGCCGGGAGCTGCGGTATATTCGCATCCCGCGAGGGCCGGTAACCAGACGCCACTGCCAGGTCGATTCATGACGACTCAGGATTTCCTCACAATCGCCATTCTTCTCACGATGGTTCTCGTCGCGCTGCTTTTCCCAGGCGGTCCGGGGACTCCGAAGCGCTTTCGTTTGCCGATTCCGAAGCCAAGCGAAAACTGGTCGGCATAGCGGCGTGGCCGGAACGCCATAATCAAAATATGGGGCCACGTAAAGAGGAGTTCGCCACGAACGGCGGAATCCCTGTCGCGCCCACATACGGCCCGGAAGACCTCCCGCCGGATTTCGATCTGAACCCTTCTGGGGAATTTCCTTTCACTCGCGGCATCCACCCCGATATGTATCGCGGCCGTCCGTGGACGATCCGCCAGTTCTCCGGATTCGCTACTCCCGAAGAGACCAATCGCCGCTACCGTTATCTGCTCGAGCAGGGCCAGACCGGTCTCTCCGTCGCATTCGATCTGCCAACACTTCTGGGCTATGACGCCGACGATCCGCTCGCGGCAGGCGAGGTGGGCAAGTGCGGCGCCCCGGTCTCATCGATCTCCGACATGGAGGCGATCTTCGATGGCATTCCGCTCTCCGAAGTCTCCGTCTCGATGACCATCAATTCGCCTGCCGCCGTGATCTGGGCCATGTACCTCGCCGTCGCGGAACGACAGGGCGCCAGCGTCCGGGAGCTTCGGGGCACGCTGCAGAACGACATCCTCAAGGAATACATCGCGCAGAAAGAGTACATTTTCCCGCTTCGGCCGTCGATGCGCCTCGTCACCGACACCGTAGAATTCGGCGTCCGCCATGCCCCCGCCTTCAATCCTCTCTCCATCAGCGGTTATCACATTCGCGAGGCCGGATCCACGGCGCTTCAGGAACTTGCGTTCACTCTCCGCGATGGCATTGAATATATTGAACACGCCCTCGCGCGCGGTCTCGCCATAGACGATTTTGCTCCGCGCCTCAGCTTCTTCTTCAACGCGCACAACGATTTTTTTGAGGAGATCGCGAAATTCCGCGCCGCCCGCCAGCTGTGGGCGTGTCTTCTAACAGATCGTTTCGGTGCGCGCGCCGAACGCAGTCTCAAGCTTCGATTCCACGCGCAGACCGCCGGCTGTTCACTCACGTGGCAGCAGCCTTATAACAATGTCGTTCGCACGGCCACCCAGGCTCTGGCCGCACTGCTCGGCGGCGCGCAATCGCTTCACGCAAATTCTCTCGATGAGGCGTGGGCGCTGCCATCCGAGCATGCCGCCACGCTGGCGCTCCGTACTCAGCAGGTGCTCCTGCACGAAACCGGCATTATCGGAGAGCCCGATCCGCTCGGCGGCAGCTGGTACCTCGAACAACTCACCGAGGCGCTCGATCGCGGAGCGCGCGATTACATCACCGCGATCGACGCAATGGGCGGCATGGTCGCGGCGATCGAGAGTGGCTATCCGCAATCCGAAATCGCGCGCGCGAGCTACGAATATCAGCGTCGCGTGGAGTCCGGGGACGCCGTCGTCGTGGGCGTGAACCGGTTCCGGATCGAACAGGAGCCGCCCATCGACACGCTCCGCATCGGGGAATCGGTGGCGGACCTGCAACGGGTCAAGCTCCGCCGGCTTCGGGCCGAACGAAGCTCGGAAGCGGTGAGCCGCTCGCTCAATCAGTTGCGCGGCGCCGCTAACGGCAGTGATAATCTTATGCCGTTTCTGCTCGACGCAGTAAAATCCCTCGCCACCGTCGGTGAAATCTGTACCGCGCTCCGCGAGGTTTTCGGCGTCTACGAGGAACGCAACGAGATGCTATGAATCCGCCCATTCGCGTACTGGTCGCCAAGCCCGGCCTTGATGGCCATGACCGCGGCGCGAAAGTAATTGCCCGCGCGTTACGCGATGCGGGCATGGAAGTCATTTATACTGGTTTGCGACAGACGCCGGAAATGATCGTGAACGCCGCTCTTGAAGAGGACGTTCAGGTGATCGGGCTGTCGATCCTCTCCGGCGCGCACAACGCCATCGTTCCGAGGGTTTTGGAGTTGTTGCGCGAGAGGGAGATGAGCGACGTAAAAGTCATCGTCGGCGGCATTATTCCCGACGAAGATGCCCGCCAGCTCCTGGCGCAGGGAGTCGCGGCCGTTTTTCAGCCGGGGGCCTCTCTCGACGCGATCGTAACCGGTGTTCGCAGTGCGGCTCAGGGGTCGCGAAACAATATCCGGACAGGAGACGGCGCGCATTGCACCCCTTCGGCCGGCGAAAGGTGAAAATGGACAAACACCTCAAAATCGCGGTGTTTATCGACTTCGACAACATCGAGATCGGCGTCAAATCGACGCTGCAGCGGGAGTTTGACGTCTCGGTCGTTCTCGAAGCGTTGAAAGAGCGTGGCGAAATTGTAACGAAAATCGCCTACGCAAACTGGGGAAAGCTCGAAAATTCCACGCGGCAGCTCTCGGAATATGCGGTGCAGATGGTGCAGCGCGATCCTTCTCCCCGTGGCGACAAGAACGGCGCTGACATCAATCTCGCGCTGGATGCGCTCGAACTCGCCTTCACGCACGATCACATCAATGCATTCGCCATTGTGAGTGGCGACAGCGATTTCATCGCGCTGGTCAACAAGCTGAAACAGTACGACAAAACTATCTTCGTCGTGGGTGGGAAAGCCTTCACCAGCACGATTCTCCAGCAGAATTGCCACGAGTTCATCAGCTACGAATCGCTTCTCGACGATAATCGCGGTTCCCGCCAGCCTTCGCACCAGCCGCCGGCGCAACAGGGCCCGCCGCAGCCGGGCGAACGGCCCCGCAACAACGGCGATCAGCGTCAGCAGGGCAAGCGGCCAGTGCTCGAACTGCATCAGGCCATGCCGCTCGTCGAGCGTGCTCTGCAGGTTCTGGAGCGCCGAGAGGTGCGTCCGCAGCTCGGCCTGCTCAAGTCCACCATGCTGCAGCTCGATTCGAGCTTCAGCGAGCGTGCGTACGGCGGCGGTTCGTTCACGGATTTCATCGAAAAGTTGCGCAAAGCTGACCTCATTCAGGTCACCGGCGGCGAAGGCCGCTACATGATCCAGCGCAAACGTACGGGCGCCCCCGAAAAGACGGTGCGTCCGGAGGAAGCGCTGCCGTTCCTGCGCGACGTACTCGAAAACCATCGCCTCGAGCTCGAAGAAGGAGTCGCGGCCGACGAACTGGCCCAGTGGGTGAAGGACGAAGCGCCTCAGTTCGATTGGAAGATCTATGGCTTCCAGGAGTTCAGCGAATTCCTGAACTACGCGCAGGACAAGACCGTGGTGCGTCTTATCCCCGATGAGGATACTCAGACGCTGCTGGTCTACCTTGGCGCCGAATTCCATCCGCCCGCGCTGCCCGAGCCGCAGCCAATGCCGGTTGACGAACAGCCGGAAGAGGAAGAGAAGCAGCCTGTTGTCCCGGGCCAGCCCACGGCCCGCGCGCCTCGCGTCAAAAAAGGTACGAAAAAGGTCGCGGGCCCTGAAGTGAACGGCAACGTCGCGGGACCGGCCAAGCGCGCTCGAAAGACCGCTGCGCCGCGAAAGCGGAAATCCGCCAGCCCGCCGTCCGAAGCCTGACGGACGGCGGCCCACGCCGCCATCGTGGCCTTGGGAAATTTCGGGCTCCTGGCTCAGTTGGTCACGCAGAGAACTTGTGGATTCGTTGTCGGAGTGGCGCGCCAGCCTCTGCTTTCGAGATGGGGGCTCTCGTGTACGGCATTTCGGCAACGGATCCGGCATTTTCTGGCGCCAGTCACCGTATTCGGCGCACCGATACGGGTGCAGAGAGTTATCATCCCGCGGGGAGCCTGCGCGTGGAGGGCTGAGAGCGTGATCTTCAATGTCCAGACCCTCCGCTTCGATTGGAAGGCTCGCGATGCTATCTTCTTCCCGCCCGCCCAGGCTGCGATTATTCTCCGCGGCGCGCTGGGTATGCGCCTTGGCGGCGATCTCTTCTCGCCCTCTTCATCTGGCTGTGGTCCGTCGGGACTGGCCGACTGGCCTCGTCCATTCGTCATCCGCGCAAGGCATCTGGATGGCGTGACCGTGCAGTCCGGAGAAGTATTCCATTTCGACCTGAATGTTTTCTCGGCCGAGACAGATGCTTTCATCGGGGCATTCTCCAAAATCCTTCGCGACGGCATCGGTCCCGGCCGAGGCTCCGCCGAACTTGCAGAAGTTCAGAAGGCTACTCACTCGATTGACCTCCATCCGCGCGCGGCTGCGCCTTCAGACATCCTGGTCAACTTCCTCTCGCCCACGGAGCTCAAACACGAAGGCGGCATCGCCGTCCGTCCCGAATTCCCCATCCTTTTCGCCCGAATCCGCGATCGGGTCAGCACTCTGCGCGCTCTTTATGGTCCAGGCCCACTGCCGATCGACTTCGAAGCGATCGCCGCGCGTTCCGCCAGCGTTCGCATGGCGAATTGCGAAATCCGAAGTATAGAAAACTCGCGCCGCAGCACGCGGACAGGCCAGTCGCACCCGCTCGGCGGCTTTGTCGGCCACGCGATCTATCGAGGTGATCTGGCCGAGTTCCTTCCCTGGCTTGAAGCCGCGCAATGGACGGGCGTCGGACGTCAGACCGTCTGGGGCAAAGGCGAAATCGAGGTTGCGGCGGTTTGCCAGTAGCGCTTTGCCACAATGGCAGCGTGTCCGGTTTCGATATCCGAGACGATTCGCTGAGTTCGCGGCTCGACCAGGTCCGCCATCGCATCGCGGCTGCCTGCGCACGCTCCCATCGGCTGGCGGAGTCTGTCCGTCTTCTGGCGGTCACCAAGCTCTTCGGGCCTGAGGTCATTCGCGAGGCCTACGCTCTGGGCTTGCGCGACTTCGGTGAAAACTACGTGCAGGAAATGGAGCGCAAGGCTCCCGCTGTCGCGGATCTCACCGAAGCCCGGTTCCATCTGATCGGCCATCTGCAGAGCAACAAGACGAAAAAAGCGGTTCAGCTCTTCTCTTCTGTGGATACGATCGATTCGGCCCGGCTCGCCACACGATTGAACGGCGAAGGCAAGCAGCTTGACGTGATGATAGAGGTCAAGCTCTCGGAGGAGGAAGCCAAGTCCGGGGCATCCGCCGAAGACGTCCCCGTTCTGGTCGATGCCATTCGCGCCTGCCCCAGGCTGCATCTGACCGGGCTTATGACCGTGCCGCCCTGGTCTGTCGACTCCGAAGATTCGCGGCCGTATTTCGCGCGTCTCCGCGAGCTGGCAGCCCGCTTCGATATTCCCGAACTCTCGATGGGTATGTCGAACGATCTCGAAGTCGCCATCGAGGAAGGCGCAACCTGGATTCGCGTCGGCACGGCGCTGTTCGGAAGGCGCCGCCAGGCGTGACGTGATCGTCGCCCACCACGCGCCGCCCGCACAAGCGCACACCGGCGTTTCGGACTACGCTGCCGCTCTCGAACGCGCGCTCGGAAAACTCGTCACCATCTCCCAGCCGGACGGCCGGGCGGCTGATGTGCATCTCTACCATCTCGGCAACAACCTTCTGCACCGGACGATTTACCTTCAGGCGCTCGAAACGCCGGGCGTGATCGTGCTGCACGACGCCGTTCTCAACCACTTCATGCTCGGCGCGCTGCAGGAAACGCAGTACATCAACGAATTCGTGTACAACTACGGCGAATGGCATCGCGATGTCGGCCGCGATCTCTGGCGCGGCCGCGCCGCCTCCGCCGTCGATCCGCGCTATTTCCGCTATCCCATGCTTCGCCGGGCCGTTGAACGGTCACTTGCCGTTGTCGTACACAACCAGGGAGCCGCCAGCATGGCGGAGCAGGCGGCGGATCGGGTCCCACCGGTTTTCGTCATTCCACATCTGTATGCGCGCCCAATCACTCCCGATGCAGCCGCAATTCGTAGCCGCCTCGGAATCGAGCGCGATACCGTTTTGTTCGGCGTCTTCGGGTATCTCCGGGAATCGAAGCGCATCCCTTCCACAATTGCGGCGTTTCGCCGCCTTCACGCCATTCGCCCGAACACCGCGCTGGTGCTTGCCGGCGAGATCATCTCGAAAGATCTCGCCCGTCTGATTGCGTTCGAAGCTGCTCATCGCGCCATTTACCGGCTTGAACATCTGAGCGCGGACGATTTCGCCTCCGCTGTCGCCGCCGTCGATTGCTGTGTGAATCTGCGCTACCCGGCGGCAGGTGAGACATCCGGCGTCACCATTCATGCCATGGGCGCCGCAAAACCGGTCATCATGACCGCCAATCCCGAGAACGCCAG
>DAIDJK010000543.1 GCA_027450225.1 Bryobacterales bacterium
CGCCTGGAGCCGTCTGCTGCGTCCGGTGATCGGGCGAGCGGCCTTAGCTCAATTCGATTATGAAATATGAGTGGAGTATTGTCAATGCCTGTGAGCGCAGGATTTCCGCAGTGGCATCGGCGATCCGGCCGCGGTGAAACGGGGTACGTCAGAATGGCCTCGTCGGAAAAGCTGCAAATATTCTGTAATCAACGCGTTGCGGAGAAAATTGGCTTCGTTCGGTAAATTCGGTGAAGCTCAAGGGTTCCGGTTCGGGGCGGCGGCCGCAGGCGGGAAACCCGCTTTGAGAGATACCACGGGCATTCGATGAATCGGTGCTCCGAGCCGGTTTGTAGGTTGAGGCGATTGGAGTTACGGAACGGGCGGGGCGGGACTGCCGGCGGCGGGTCCTTTTACGAAGTGACCTACCGGTCTCCCCGGAGCCACATCTGGAACTTTGTCCACGCGCCCGGCTGGCTTTTCCCCCCGCAGGCGGCGCATTTACCCGTGCCGCGGCAGATGGAGCAGCTGTCTTCGTCGGTGTTGAGTCTGGTGTTTTTGCCGGTCCCGTAGCATTTCGGGCATTCGCCCGTGCCGCCGCACATCGCGCATTTGGAACCGAAGAGAGGCAAATTGCGACCTGACCTTTACTACCCCGATGCTATCCGATCTTCGACTTTGCCCCTGAAGCCGCGCCGCCTTCCGACTTCACCGGCTTGCGGTTCGAGGACGAATTGAAGCGCTTCATCTGGTCCGTGACGCAGACAAGGAACATCGGCTGCTTCGCGTTCTTCAGAACGTCGATGACGCGGTCTGGCTGGTCTTCGAGGTAGATATTTTTGCCATCGGTGATCAGGTGGATATCGCTTTGCGAAGCCACCGCGTCGCTCAGGCGTTTGCCCATATCCTTTTGAAGGAAGCGCAGGACGCGCCGGATCTTCTGCAGGGAAAAGCCTTTGCGGCGCAGCTCGGCGATGACGGAGACTTCCACCACTTCCTGTGGAAGGTAGACGCGCCGGTGGCCTTCCTGACGGGGCGAAACCACGTTGCGCTCATCCCACCACTGCAACTGCCGCAGGCTTACGCCCGCTATGCGCGCCACTTCGCCGCTCGTGTACCGGTCCTGATCCGGCGTGGCCACGTGCTGTTCCTTTTTTGTTTTGAACATTTCCGGACGCCTCTGTGCCCGTCGCCGAGCACGCACGATTCTACCAGATCCGCCACCAGAGCGAATAACCGCCCTGATTTGTTCGACATGGTACGATAGGTGGTTCATCCTATCCAGAGGTTTTCGTGGCAACACATCTTACGCGCAAGGAGTTGAAGCATGACAACGTTGCGCTCCGGGTCGAAGAGACTTTCGACTTCTTCAACACACATCGCAAAGAGCTGATCCGGTATGGCGGCATCGCGATCGCGGTCGTAGTCGTGATCGGGGCCATCTTCTATTACCGCAATGCGCAGCATCAGTCGCGGGAGGCCGCGCTGTCGGAAGCGCTCGCGTTGCAGAATGCGCCAGTGGGGATTGCGTCGCAGAACGGGACGCCGGCGTTCGCGACGGACCAGCAGAAGAAGGAAGCGGTCTCGCGCGCCTTCAACAATCTGGTGAAAGACTACGGCGGCAGCGAGGAAGCTTACATCGCGCAGTATTATCTGGCTTCCATGGCCGTGGACGCGGGCAAGATGGACGAAGCGAAACGCAGTTTCCTCGACGTGGCCGATCACGCGGACAGGAATTACGCATCGCTCGCGAAACTGGCGCTTGCGCAACTCGATTTCGCGACCGGCGATTCCGCCAGTGCGCAGGCATTGCTGCGCGGCCTGATGGATAATCCCACCGATCTGGTATCGAAGACGACGGCGACGCTCGCGCTGGCGCGAGTGCTGGCGAAATCGAATCCCGTGGAAGCGCGAAGCCTGGTGCAGCCGCTGGTTACCGCCGGCGGGGACGACGCGACCATAGCCGCGCAGGTGATGTCCGAGATTCCCGCGAAATAAACGCCCCGAGGATGCTCCCGCAGCTCCGATTTCGCGTCGAAGCCTCGCGGGGGCGCCGTTATCCGGAACCCGAACATCCGTATCGCGACGCTTTCCAGCGCGATCGGGACCGCATCGTGCACGCGCGCGCTTTCCGGCGTCTGGAGAACAAGACTCAGGTGTTCTCGCCCGGCATTTCGGACCACTTCCGCAACCGGCTCACGCATACGCTCGAGGTTTCTCAGATCGCCCGCACGGTGGCGAGCGTTCTGGCGCTCGACGAAGATCTGACGGAGGCTCTGGCGCTGGCGCATGACATCGGGCATCCTCCGTTTGCGCACGCCGGGGAAGCGGAACTCGACCGGCAGATGCAGCGATTCGGCGAGCATTTCGATCACAACATTCAGGCGCTCAGGACGGTGGAGTCGCTCGAACAGCGCTATCCGCGTTTCCCGGGCCTGAATCTAACGTTCGAAGTGCGCGAGGGAATCGTGAAGCATTCGCGCGATTTCGATCCCGGCGAGATTCCCTCGCTGGATGAATATCTGGCCGGTCTGCGCCCGCCGCTCGAAGCGCAGCTGATCGACCTGGCGGATGAGATTGCGTACAACGCGGCCGACCTCGACGATGCGCACTAGGCCGAAATGCTGGACGCCGAAAGGATCGCCGCGGCCATTCCGGCTTACGCCGATATTCTGGACCGCATCGAGACGCAGTACCCGGGCGCATCCGGGCGCGAGCAGTTTCAGGAGAGCGTCCGCGAGCTGATCGACGACCTCGTTTCGGGTCTGATTGAAGGCACGGTGGCCGCGGCGAAAAGGGCGGGAGTGGCGAACCTGGGAGACGTCCGCCGCTACCCGGAGCGCATCGCGCGCTTCACGCCCGAAGCCGCGAATACGAGCCGCGCCCTGAAGCAGTTCCTGAACCAGACCGTCTATTCCTCCGAGACGCTGGACCGCGACCGCCGCGAAGCGACCGCCCGGCTGGCGGGACTTTTCGAATATCTGCTGGAGCATCCCGGCGAACTGCCGGGAGATTACCGCAACCGTTCGACGCTCCCGCGCAGCGTGTGCGACTACATTGCCGGCATGACCGACCGTTTCTTCCACAAGAGATACGAAGAGCTGATCGGCGGGGCCGGTTCGTCTGGCGTGCAAGGCCAGCCTGACACTTCGTTTTAATCGTCGGCGGTGGAAAAGCTGGAGAGCTCCGCGTCCCGCACCACATAGTTCTTCTCGAGCTGCCGGCAGAGTTCCGCGCCAAGCTTTTCCGGCGATTCCTTCTCGTCGTGCTCCACCACTACTTTCAGAAAGAGACTGGTTCGCATCCTGTTCTTTTTATACTGAGGACGTGAGCTGCGCCATTTGCGGGATTCGCAAACCCCGACGCCATTGCCCCGGAGTGCGCGGCGATATCTGCACCATCTGCTGCGCGACGGAGCGCGAACATACGGTGGATTGTACGCTCGATTGCGTCTATCTCCGCGATGCGCACGATCATGAAAAGCGGCCGGATATACCGGATTCGGAGATTCCGAACACGGACATTCGCGTGACGGAAGCCTTCCTGCGCCGCAACGAGCCGCTCTTCGTTTTCCTGGGCGCCGCGATCGACGGGGCGGCATCGAAATCGACTTCCATCACGGACCACGACGCGCGGGAGGCGCTCGATGGACTGGTACGCACGTGGCGCACGCTCGAAACGGGCCTTTACTACGAATCGCGATCCACGAATCCCTATGCGACGGCGATCTTCGAAGCCGTGAAGCAGGCGGTGGAGGATGTTCGCCGTCGCGTGCAGGAGGAAACCGGCATGGCCGGAATTCGCGACGCCGATGTGCTGGGAGTGCTCGCGTTCCTGCAGCGGCTGGAATACCGGAACAACAACGGGCGCGCGAAGAGCAAATCGTTTCTCGAATTTCTGCACCGCTCGTTCCACGCCGCGGTGGCCCAGGCGGCAGAAAAACCGCAACCCGAAGAACCGCGCATCATCCTCTAAACCTGTGGAGAGAGGCATCGTAATATTCGGGCACGGCTCGAGCGTGGAATCCGCCAACGAGGCCGTGCGGACGGTGGCGCGCAACGCGGCCGCCGAAGCCGGCTGGCAATGGTACGAGACGGCGTTTCTGGAAGCCGAGCCTTCGCTCCACGACGCGGTGGCGAAGCTGGCCGGGAAAGGCGTGCCGGAGGTGCTGGTGATTCCGTACTTCCTCACGCTCGGCGTCCATCTCCTGCGGGACCTGCCGAAGCTGGTGGAGGATCTTTCGCGGCAGTATGGCGTCCGGATTCGCGTGGCGCCGCCGCTCGACGGGCATCCGCATCTGAGCCGCATGCTGGTGGATCGGGCGAGGGATGCCGACTGATGAGAGCCCGCCTGATCGCGTCGCGCGAAATCGCCCCGAATACACGCCATTTCGATTTCGAAAGCGAGGAATGGAATGCGGCGTTCGTGCCCGGCCAGTTCCTCTCGCTGACGGCTGAAATCGAGGGCGAAGAGATTACGCGCGCCTATTCGATCGCCTCGCCGCCGGGCGGCCACACGTTTGCGCTCTGCGCCAACGAGGTTCACGACGGGCGCTTCTCGCCCTGGCTCTTCTCGCTTGCGCCGGGCGATGAGATCGACTTCAAAGGCCCGTATGGAGCGTTCATCCTGCGGCGGCCGGTATCGGATTCGTTGTTCGTCGCCACCGGCACGGGCATTGCGCCATTTCGTTCCATGATCCATTCGAGGCTGCGCGAGCATCCCGACCGGCAGTTTACGCTTATCTTCGGCGTCCGGCATGAACACGGGCTGCTGTATCACGATGAGTTTCTGGCGGCTGCGCACGAGTTTCCGAATTTCGCTTACCACCCGACGCTGACGCGGCCGACCGACAGCTGGCATGGCCGCCAGGGCCGCGTGCAGCAACATCTGTTCGAATTCCTGGGCGACCGCCGGGATGTGGATGTCTATATCTGCGGCCTGCGGGAGATGGTGGATGATGTTCGCGCCAAGCTGAAGGAATCCGGACTGGATCGCAAGCGGATCATCTACGAAAAGTACGATTGACGATTGTTTTCCCGGTCTGGCGCTCAGGCCGCTGCCGCTTCCGCCGCTTTTCGTCGTTCGACCGCTCGCCACCCGAGCATCCCGATGCAGGCGAGGAGCGCGGATGTCGCGAAGTAGGCGTTTCGAATCCCCACCACCTGGGCGATGCCTCCGGCCACAGCCAGTCCGCCAACCTGCGCGATGCTCAGCACGGACATGAGACTGCTGGTGACGCGGCCCAGCATCTCCATAGGCGTCTGCCCCTGCATCAGCGTCTGCGCCGAAATGATCACGAGGCCTACCGAGACGCCCATGGCGATGGTTGCCGCGACGGTGACGATGACGCTGCTGAAGATCGCCAGCGCGAGAATTCCGATGGCCACGCCGAAAAGCCCGGACATCATCATGTGCTCCTTCGAGCGCGTTTTTGCCAGGCGGTGGACCATGATGGTTCCGGCCATCATGCCGATGCCGACCAGCGAACCGAGCGAGCCGAAGAGCATGGTGGAGGCATGCAGAATGTCGCGCACATAGACGGCGATCAGCGCGCCATAGCAGCGGATGGCGAACAGGCCTGCGCCCATCGAGAGGATCGTGAACGCGAGCACCTGATGGGTGAAGATGAAGCGGACGCCTTCGCCCATATCCGCGAACAGCGTGGAAAGGGGCTTCGAAGCCGCGCCGCCGGGCCGCCGGAGCACAATGGTACTAACGGTAGCGGCGGAGAAGAAGAAGCTGAAGGCATCGAGCCAGAAGCAGGAACTCTCGCCGAGTTTTGCAATCATCAATCCGGCCACGCCCGGGCTGGCGATCTGGGTGATCTGAAAAACCTGCATCATCAGCGCATTGGCGGACATGAGCCCGTTCAGCGGCACGAGTGACCGCAGCCCGATGGTTTGCGCGGGCGTGAAGAAACTCGAGATCGTACTCAGGGCGATCATCACGGCGTAGATTTGCCAGACGTTCGAGCAGAAGACCAGCATGGCGGCGAGAACTCCGCGCACCAGGTCGCTGGTGATCATGGTGACTTTCGGCGGCCAGCGATCCGCGAATACGCCGGCCAGGGGACTCACGAAGGCCATGGGAAGGATGTAAGCCACCGAGATCCCCGCCACTTCGGCCGGCGATCCATCCAGCTTGAAGGACACGATGCTCAGGACGCCATACAAGGCGAGAAAGTCCCCGAAAACGCTCACCAGCTGCGCCGCCGTGAGCCGCCTGAAATCGCGAATCGCGAAGACATCGCGAATCGTCATTTGCGCCTGCTGATCGGCCATTCGAGACAGGGTAACATCCCTACCCCTTACGATTGAAGTAAATGCAAAGGCAAAGTCTGATGAAGGCTCTGGTGAAGAGCCGGCCCGAGCCCGGACTGTGGCTCGAAGAAGTGCCGGTCCCCGAAATCGGCATCAACGATGTGCTGATCCGCGTGAAGAAAGCTTCCATCTGCGGCACGGACGTGCACATTCTGAACTGGGATGCATGGGCCGCAAAGACGATTCCTGTGCCTATGGTGATCGGTCATGAATTCGCCGGCGAGATTGTCGAGGTTGGCTCGAATGTCCTGGACTTTTTTCCTGGTCAGCTGGTGAGCGGCGAAGGACATGTGGTGTGCGGCCGATGCCGCAACTGCCTTGCGGGCCGCCGGCACCTTTGCGCGCACACGAGCGGCGTGGGCGTGAACCGCCCCGGCGCCTTCGCCGAATACATCGCGCTGCCGATGACGAATGTCTGGGTGCACAAGCACGCCGTCGATACGGACGTGGCATGTATCTTCGATCCGTTTGGGAACGCCGTGCATACTGCGCTCTC
>DAIDJK010000544.1 GCA_027450225.1 Bryobacterales bacterium
CTGCGCCATTTCGAGCGTCATCGTGAGGGCGCACTGGCGGCGATCGGGCCGGAGACGGATTCGCTCGAACAGCGCCTCCGGCGTTTCGCCAGGTGGATGCTGAGCCGTCCCCCGCTCGACATCAGCCGCTACGTGAACTCCGACTATCCGGAACTCTCCCCGGAAGCCATCACAAAGATCGAGCCGGCGTTTCAGCGCTGCATTTTCGAACCGCTGGAGCAGATCTTCACCGAAGGCCTGAGCGAGGTCAGGCCGCATTTGCGGGATGCCAGGCGTTTGTGCCGCGTCTTCTTTTCCGTTTTTGAATCCCTGAACGCAGCGCGCCGCTTCTGGGAAGCGCACACGAGCGAAGACGCCGCCATCGAGTGGTCGCTCGAACTCCTGCTGCGCGGAATCGAGCCAAAGGGATGAGGACTCGCAGCTCAGCGGCGTACCTGAAAGAAGGACTGCAGAATCTGTTGGCATTCAGCCGCAAAAATCCCTTCGTCGATCGCGACGCGATGGTTCAGCAGCTCCGAGTCAGCCACGCGGAACTTGCTTCGCACGCCGCCGAACCGGAGGTCACGTACACCGAATACCAGACGAGCAATGCGCGCGTTCACCATCGCCCCGGCGCACATCACGCAGGGCTCGAGCGTGACGTAAACCGTTGCGCCGGCAAGCCGGTAGTTTCCCAGCGACTTCGACGCCTCGCGCAAGGCGAGGATTTCGGCGTGGGCCGTGGGATCGCAAAGCGCGATCGGCGAGTTGCGCCCTTCGCCGGCAATGCGTCCATCGGCCACCACCACCGCGCCGATCGGAGCTTCCCCCGCAACGGCCGCTTCGCGAGCCAACTCGAGCGCCCGGCGCATGAAGTGTTCATCGGCGGCCGCGCGCCGTTCGCCGGTTCCTTGCCTCTGTTCGTCGATCCTGTTTTCCATCTGGCGGGTCATCCCCAGCATAATCGGAATCGGCGGGACGGCCAAAGAAACTAAGGAAACGCTATGCTCCGGAATCTCACGTTCATTTGGAAAAGCAGCATGCGCAACCGGCGGCGTAGCGCGCTGACCATCACCAGCATCGCCGTGTCGTTCTGTCTGCTGGGCGTGTTGATGGCGATGTATCGGGCGCTGTTCTTCGGTGGCCCCGGGACACCGGCGCAGGCCGTGCGAATGATTACCCATCACAAGGTCGGCCTGGCGGACGTGATGCCAATGTCGTATGAGGACAAGATCCGGCATCTGCCCGGCGTAAGAGAAGTGATGCTCTGGCAGTGGTTCGGCGGCAGTTACAAAGACGCGCGCGACCGCCGCAACTTCTTCGCCCGGTTCGCCGTCGAACCGGACCGCTACTTCACGATTTACTCCGATGTCCGGATCCCCGAAGCTCAGAAAGAGGCCTTCCTCCACGAGCGCACAGGCTGTATCGTGAACACGGGCCTCGCGAAGAAATTCGGCTGGAAGCTCGGCGATCGGATTACGCTCGTGGGCGATATCTTTCCCGTCACGCTGGAGCTTAAGTTAGTCGGAATTTACACCGATCCGGAAAATAACGAAGCTCTGTTCTTCAATAAAGAGTATCTCCGGGAAAGTCTCGGCGCGGACAGTCCGATGCGCGACGTAGCAAGCATGTTCGAGGTCCGCGCCGCCGGCATCGCCGATGTGCCGCGCGTCGCAGCGTCCATCGACCACGTGTTCGACAACTCGCCCGCGCCCACGCGCACCGAATCCGAGCGGAGCTTCGAGTTGAGCTTCGTTGCGTTTCTCGGCAATTTGAAGCTGTTCCTGCTCGCCGTTTGCGGCGCCGTGACCTTCACCATCCTGCTGGTGTCGGCAAACACGCTTTCGATGTCGGTGCGCGAAAGGGTCAGGGAAGTGGGCATCCTGAAGACGCTTGGCTTTACCAAGGGCGCCATTGTCGGGCTGATTCTCGGCGAAGCCGGCGTGATCGCGCTGACCGGCGGGACCCTTGGGATCGCACTTGCCGGTCTGCTTTGCGGAGGCATCCGCAACGGCGTCAGCGGCATTCAGAATCTGCGCGCACTGGCGATGACCCCGGAACTGGCTCTGCTCGCGCTGGGGATCGCATTGTTCACCGGCCTCGTCAGTTCCCTGGTTCCGGCCTTGGGCGCGTCGCGAACCACGATTCTGGATTCCCTGCGGTATTCGGGCTGAGCACGGAGACTGCGATGGCGATTCCCTTGACTTACAACTTCCGCAACCTGGTCGTCCGCAAGACAACCACCGTGATGACCGCGCTGGGCATCGCGCTCACCGTCGCGGTGTTGCTGTCGGTGCTGGCGCTCCTTACCGGCCTGCGCACCGCATTTGCCTCGACCGGCGATCCGAGGCAGATCCTGGTGATGCGCAAGGGCGCCACGGCTGAGTTGAACTCCGGCATCACACGCGACGTATTTCAAGACATCAAGTTCAAACCTGGCATCGCCCGCGACTCCTCCAGCCAACCCATGGCGTCGCTCGAAATGGTTACGGTGATCAATTTGCCGAGCGTCGACAGCCCGCAAGGGATGAACGTGACTCTCCGCGGCCTGCTCCCGGTAGGCGTCCAAATGCGCGGCTTGAAAATCGCCGAAGGACGCTGGTTTCAAACCGGCCAACGGGAGGTCGTTGTCGGCAAGTCGATCGCAC
>DAIDJK010000545.1 GCA_027450225.1 Bryobacterales bacterium
TTACAGCACGCATCTTCAACTGGAGATGCTTCGGGAAACCGTGGCCGAAATGGGCCGCAACGGCTGCAAAAAGATCATCATCGTTTCCGGCCACGGCGGCAACACGAATCTGGTGAACTACTTCGCGCAGACGCTGCTCGAAACGCCGATCGATTACGTGGTCTACGTGGTGGGCGGCGGCGGCGCGGCGGGGCAGAACGTTCCCCCGGCGGCGCGGCCTTCGAAGCCGGGCGTGGACGGGCACGCCGGTGAAGTGGAGATTGCCAACATCATGGCTTCGCGTCCGGAGCTGGCGCATCCAGAGCGCGCGGGCGAAGAATCGGGCAAGGATCTGAACCGGCTCGATCTGCCGGTGGGCGTGACGACGCCGATCTGGTGGTATGCGCGGTTTCCGAACCACTATCAGGGCGACGCTTCCGGCGCAACGGCCGAGCGCGGCAAGGCCATGATGGAGCTTCGCGCCGATTATCTTGCGGCCGCTTTCCGCGCCATCAAAGCCGATACCATCGCGCCGCGGCTGCAGAAAGAGTTCTTCGAAAAATCCGGCCATCCGGACGACACCGCGCAGTGAGTTCGGCGCGATAGGCGCGCAATCGCCAGTGGAATCGCGGACACTTCGCGCACGCGCCGGTTTGCATGGTGTCGCGCGCGGCGGCGACGCTGGAAACGTGCGATGGATGGGGCCTCTTTTTTCACTGGCGCTGGCGGCTTCTGCGGCCAGACCGGCGCTCGCGCAGCGCTACGTTTACATAACGGTGGATGTACCGGGCGCGGCGGCCACCATTCCCACTGGTATCAATAACGCCGGCGCCATCTGCGGCAATTACCAGACCCCGCCGTCCGGGGCCACACACGGCTTCATTCTCGACCAGGCCGGCAGGCTGACAAAATTCGACGCGCCCGGCGCCGGGTTCACGTATGTCTCGGACATGAACGATGCGGGCGCCGTCTCCGGCTGGTGGTCGCCGGACCTGACCGGCAATGTGGAGACCGGCTTCCTGCGAAACGCTGCGGGCGTGCTGACCAGCATCACGGCCGCGGACGCAGCGGACACGAATCCTGTGGCGGTGAACGACGCGGGGGAGATGGCGGTGACGACGCTGACCGAACCCGGGCCGGCGAAGGCGTGGTTCGTGGATGCGGCCGGAAACTACAACGCGATCACGATTGCGGGCGGGACGCCGCCCTATCCGCAGGCGCTGAACAACAACGGCCTCATCGTCGGCTCGACCACGGTTGCGGCGTACGACCAGCGCGCGTTCCTCTATGACGCCGCCACGGGCGCGTCACAAACCTTCCAGGTTCCCGGCGCCACGGTGAGCACGGTGGCGTACGCGGTGAACGATGCGGGCGAAATTGCGGGGAGTTACACGCTCGGCTATCGCGGCGGAGAGAGTTCACACGGGTTCGTGCGGCTCGCCGAGGGCCGGATTATCCACATCGACTATCCGGGGTCGATTTCGACCACGGTGCGCGGCATCAATGCCGGCGGGGACTTGACGGGAACTTACGACGACGCGCAGGGGACGCCGCACGGATTCATGGCGCTGAAGATCCGTGCGGCGATCCTGCGGGAAAAGCGCGGGCGCGCCAGGCAGGCGACCCCGCAAACGCTTCGCTGAAAGTTAGTGCGCTGCCGGTCCGCCGCCCTCGCGGCCCTCGCCCGCGCCTTCCGGCGCCGACTGCGGATGCTCCGAACCGCGATGGCAGGTGAAGCAGGTGACGCGCTGGTTTCCATTGAAAAAGTTGGTGTTGATGTCGTGCACCATGGTCATCATGCGGCGAGCCGTCACTTTGTGACGGTTCTCATCGCTGGCGAAATCGCCCTGCACATGGCATCCGGAGCAGCGCACGCCCAGCGCCTGGGTGAAGGCGCGCATGGTGGGCATCAGTTCGTCCGGCTTGAGGATCTGAAGGTTCTTCGGGGGGCCCATCATGGGGCGGCCGCCGCCACCGCCGCCGCCTTCCTGAGCGAAAGCGGTAGCTGAAAACGCCAGAGCAGCTATGAGGATCAGATGACGCATGTGAGTTAGTGTAGTGTAAACGGATAGTCGGATTTGTAAAAAGATTTGAATCCGCCCGGTTGCCGTTAACGGAAGGGCGCGCGGGCGCGTCGGTGCTGCAGGTGGCGGGAATGAAGCCGGTACAGGTAAAGCCACGACAGGTAACGCCAGACAGGTAAATCAATGAAGCGCCGGCCCCGCTATCTTCTTTTCAAGCTCTCGGTCGCTTTCGGCCTGACGCTGGGCATGATCCTGCTGGCCAACAGCATTCTCACCTATAGATATGTCGCGGGCGTGATGGTCCGGCAGGAAGCGCGCCGGGAAGCCGAGCGCCGCATGCTCTCGATTGGCCGGGCTGGCCGGCTGACGCACGCCAGGGGGCCGGAAGATCTGGGTCCGGTGCTCGAAGAGATGGTGAAGGAAGCGCCGCAGCAGCTGGCGTGGATTCGCATTGTGGCGGCGGACGGGCGCATTCTCGCCCAAACCGAAAAGGCGCGCTTCGGGGTGACGATTGCGCCCGGGCGCTTCCGGCGCGTGTTCGGCGACCGCGAACGGATTCCGGAACCGATGGAGGTTCGGGACGGTCCGGCGATTGTCATCGCGAATCCCCTCCGCATGGGTGGCGCGCCGCGGCCGGCCGCGAATCGCCGCGCCGATGCGGGCCGGGGCGGACGCCGGGAGCTTCCGCCGGTGCTGGAGATCGCGATTTATCTGGATGGCGTGTCGGTGAACTACGGCCAGCTGCGCAGGAATCTCATCATCGCTTCCTCGGCCGCGATTGCGCTGATGATCGCGGTGGCCATCATCGCGCTGCGCTTCCGGCACTACATGGCGGGGCGGCGCATCGAGCAGGAGCTGGCGGTGGCGCGGCGCGTGCAGTTCGATCTGTTTCCGCCGGTGGATCTGCACTCCCGCTCAGTCGATTTCGCCGCCGAATGCGTACCCGCGGCGCAGGTGGGCGGGGATCTTTACGACGTGTTCGAAGCCGGCGGCGGCGAAGTCTGCATGGTGCTGGGGGACGTTTCGGGCAAAGGGCTTCCGGCCGCGCTATTGATGGGGGTGGTGCAGGGCGCCGTGCGCGCCAGCCGCATCACCGGCGCGCCCGTGAATCACGAAGACGCCGCCGCGCGATTGAACCATCTGCTTTGCCAGAAGACCGCGCGCGAGCGTTTCGTCAGCCTGTTCTGGGGCTGCTTCGATCCGCTCGAATCGCGCCTGAGCTACATCAATGCGGGCCACTTGCCGCCGCTGCTGGTGAAGCGCGATGGGCCGGTTCCGCGCCTCGAGCGGCTGGAAGAAGGCGGCCCCGTGCTGGGCGTTCTGCCCGCCGCGCAGTACCGGCAGGCGCATTGCAACATCGATTCGGGCGACCTGCTCATCGTGTATTCGGACGGAATTCTGGAGGCGGCCAATGAAGCGGGCGAAGAGTTCGGCGAGGAGCGCATCATCGCGTCCATCCTTCGCCATCCCGCCGCCGCGCCGGATGAAATCTGCCGCGGCATTCTGGCGGACGTGAAGGGATTTCTGGGCCGCGAACTCCCGCAGGACGACCAGACGCTGATGGTCGCGCGCATGTGGCGGCTGCTGCCGGACATGCCGGATGCGGCGGCTCGCGCGGTGGAAGCGGACGCGCGCGTGAACTGAGCCAGCGCCGCGGCGCCTGATATATTCGAAAGCCAGAATGAAGCGCGCCGCTTTGCTCCCCAGGATAATTTTCCCGCTGGCGCTGGTGCTCACCGCCGGCGGATATTCGGCATCCTTTGCCGGAGAACCTCTGGCCGTACCTTCGGCCGGCGTGATTCCGGATGTCTCCGGAGCAACCGACAAGCCCGATCCCGCACGCACCTATAAGGTGGTTTTCGATGTGCGGTCGCTGGCGGATTCGGCCAACCAGGTGAGTCCCGCTCTCACCGGCATCGGATCGCTGATCAACACCTATCGCAAATACGGCGTGCCGGCCGATCACATTGAGGCGACGGCCGTGTTCCACGGGCCCACCATCGTACTGGTCACCAATGACGAGACTTACCGGAATCGCACCGGCGGGAAGGCGAATCCCAACACCGCGCTGCTGCGGGAACTGGCGGCGGCCGGCGTGAAGCTGGTGGTGTGCGGGGTATCGGCGCGGTCGCAGAATTATCAGGCTTCCGACCTGCTGCCGCTGGCCCACCTGAATCTGTCGGCTACGGTGACGTTTGTCGATCTCCAGCTCCGGGGCTTCGTGAAAGTGGAACGCTGAAAGAAAGTGGAACGCTGAAAGCAGTGGAACGTTAAAGGAAGTCGAACGCTGAGAGCTTCCCGCGCTTCCGGACGCGCGGTGTTGCATACTCGTGTGTTATGCATCCGCCTCTGCGCCCCTCGCGGCGCGAGCTTCTGATTTCCTTCGCGGCCGCGGGCGCCGCGGGCGCGCTGCGCGCCGCCGGCACGCAGCAAACCTTCGCCAGTTACGACCGTGACGCGAAAGCGCTGCTGGCGCGCATGACGCTGGCGGAAAAAGCCGGGCAGATGGCGCAGGCCGACAAGAGCTTTCTGCGCACGCCGGACGACGTGGCGAAGTACTTCCTGGGGTCCGTGCTGAGCGGCGGCGATTCCGATCCCGCCAGCGGCAACGATGTGGTGGCATGGGCCGACCTCTACGACAGCATGCAGCGGCAGGCGCTGGCCACGCGGCTGGGTATTCCGATTCTTTATGGCGTGGACGCCGTGCACGGCCACAACAACGTGATCGGCGCCGTGGTTTTCCCGCACAACGTGGCGCTCGGGTGCACGCGCAGCGCGGACCTGGTGGAGCGCGCGGCCCGCGTGACATCCGAAGAAGTTCGCGCCACCGGAATGCAGTGGGCCTTTGCGCCATGCGTCACCGTGCCGCAGGATATTCGGTGGGGCCGCACTTACGAAGGCTACAGCGAAAATCCCGATGTGGTGAAGGAACTGGGCGCGGCGGCGGTGCGCGGGTTGCAGCGCGATTCGCTCAACCAGCCGCTCGCGGTTCTCGCCTGCGCCAAGCACTTCGCGGGCGATGGCGGCACCGCCTGGGGCACCGGCTCGTTCCATCGCGAGGACGGAAAGAAACTGCTCGACCAGGGCGTCACCGAAGTGGATGAAGCCACGCTGCGGCGCATTCATCTGCCGGGTTACATCACGGCCATGCAGGCGGGCGCCGGCTCCATCATGCCGTCTTATTCCACATGGAACGGCGTGAAGTGCTCGGCCAACAAAAAACTGCTTACGGACCTGCTCAAGACCGAACTTGGGTTTCAGGGCTTTCTGATTTCCGATTACGCGGCGGTGAATCAGATTCCCGCGGCGAATTACAAGCAGCAGGTGGCCATGTCCATCAACGCGGGTATGGATATGGTGATGATTCCCGACAAATATGTGGAATTCATCAGCGCGGTGATGGAAAACGCGAAGGACGGGACGATTCCGATGTCGCGCATCGACGACGCGGTGACGCGGATTCTGCGCGTGAAGTACGCCATGGGAATGATCAACACGCGGCGCTCGCAACTGACCGACCGCAGCCTGATGCGGACCTTCGGCTCCGCCGAACATCGCGAAGTGGCCCGCGAATGCGTGCGCGCGTCGCAGGTGCTGCTGAAGAACGAAGGCCATGTGCTGCCGCTGGCGCCGGAAGCGAAGCTTCACGTGGCGGGCCGCCATGCCAACGATATCGGGCTGCAATGCGGCGGATGGACCATCACTTGGCAGGGCAGCGCGGGGCCAACGACGCATGGCCCCACCATTCTGCATGCCATCCGCGTGGCGGCGGGAACCGGCGTAACCTATTCGCCCGACGGGCGCGGCGCACAGGGCGCCACGGTCGGCATTGCGGTGATCGGGGAAGAACCTTACGCCGAAGGCATGGGCGACAAGGAAGATCTGCATCTTTCGCGGCGTGACGTTCAGGTGGTGGAGAACCTGAAGAATGCCGGGCTGAAAGTGGTTGTGGTGATCGTTTCAGGGCGCCCGGTGTTTCTGGACGACATTCTGGACAAGGCCGACGCGATCCTGGCCGCGTGGCTACCCGGCACCGAAGGCGATGGCGTAGCGGACGTGCTGTTCGGCGCGTACAAGCCGCAGGGGAAGCTCTCGTTTACCTGGCCTAAAGCATCGTCCACCAGCCTGAACATCGGCGACCCGGGTTATCAGAAGCTGTTCGGTTTCGGTTATGGGTTGAGTTATTCGCGGTAAGTAACCGCGTGTAAGAAAGTAACTTCCACTTATCCGCGGCCGCCGCAGCCCCGGGGCATCCGACCCGCGGAGACCTCGCCGGACGAGGCGCCGTGGTAAAAACGTTTGGAGGCAAGGCGCAGCCGCCAGCCCTTTCGTCACGGGACTCGCCCGGCGGACGAAACCTTCAGATTATTCAGCCAGCCGGTTACTGGCGCGGGCAGCTTCAGGCGCGGGCAGTTTCAGGCGCCACCCGGCCGGACCGGGACCGAAAACAGGAAGCGCACATGTTTGGACGTGGTACATGGGCCATCGTTGGGCTCGCGAAAGAGTCTCTCGAAGGCTTCAAAGCAAATCTGGAAGACCGAACCATCATGGCGGCGTCTTCGCAGATGGCCGCAGCCGCCGTTACGCGGCAATTCAGCGTGGACGCGCTCGGGGTCAATCCGTTCGGCGCTCCCCGGCTCGATGAAGAGCATCCCATCGGTCTCGAGCATCAGGAGACGCTCGCGCAGTACGCCATCACGGAACATGAGAAGGGTTACGATCAGCCGCTTCCGGCGGAGATTCTCGATGGCGCGGGTTATGGGCACGGCGCCGCGGCATTCCGGCTTCACGAAACCATGCCCTGGTATGGATTGTGGGCGGTCGCGAACGAATGGACGGACGTAAGCGATCTCGCCTCCATCAAGGAACATCGTTCGTATGTTTCGCTCGAGCGGCCTTACCGTTTTCTGCAGGCCATCGACCGCAAGTTCGTCGATGAGGCGACGCTCGGCGTAACGGCGGCGGTGCGCAAACAGACGCCCGTGCTGCTGGACTTCAATGAAGGACGCGCCTACATCGAGAGCAGCAACAAGAAACTGAT
>DAIDJK010000546.1 GCA_027450225.1 Bryobacterales bacterium
GCTGCGGCGCTCCCTTTATAGAACTGATCCGTGTACGTGGCGAGAGTTTCCGTGCCCGGGCGCGGCTCGATGATATCCGCCCAGGAACCCCATTCGTAATTCTTCGCGCCCGCGGCTACGTGACCGTTCCGGCCCTGCGGCTGAACATCGTATTTCGGAATTGCGGCGCCGATCAGATCGTAAATCGGCGCTGCCCAGAGCGCTTCCCAGATATGTCCGCGGCGGTCTTTCTGGCCTGTGCGCGCGGTGAGGATCAGAGTGCCTCCGTCATTGACGTATTTCGTGAAGCGGGCAATCAGATCTTTATCGACCAGCTGATACGACGGGGCCACGAGAAACGGATATTTCGAAAAGTCCTTTTCTTCGGTGATCACATCCACCGGCGCCATCATCGCCTTCAGCGCCCGATAGTACTTGTACCAGTGGCCGGTGGTGTCCCAGCGATCCGTCTGCTTGTGGTTATCGATGTCCCAGCGGTTCTCAAAGCTGTCGAGAAATGCGGTGCGGCGCGCGGCGTAATCGGAGGGTTCCGGCGTATTCGGCCTGTAGAGCGGCCGCATGGCGTTCACGTCCCGAATGGCCTCGACGAATTCCCTGCCGCCGGGCGCGAGCGTCACGCCATCGGGCTCGACCATCGCTTTGTGATAAAGCTCGTCCCCGAACAGCGGCTGGCGGTAGCGGTAGGTGCAGACGATGCGGCCGCCCTGCGCGAAGGCCCGCATGATCCAGGAATGAATCACGCCCGGCTGCGGCCAGGGATTCACCGGCGCCCAGTTCACCTGTCCCGGCTGCAGTTCCATGGGGCCTTCGATGCCGTTGCCCAGGTTGCGCAGGAAATCGTGCGTGAACGCGATGGCCGCGGGATCGCCCATGCGGTATCCGAGTTCGCCGCGAAAGAGCCCGCCCGAGACCGGATACATGGTGAACGTCAGGATGTCGAGATCGTGTTCCGACAGCGCCGGGTTGATGAGCTCGTAATTCATCATGAAATTCGTCGTGACCCATTGGTTCTTCGCATAACGGCGGATCACGTTCGCCTGGAAGCGAAGATAGTCGGCGGCTTCGGCGGCGAACCAGCGATGCAGGTCCAGCATGGAGTGCGGGTTGGGGCTCGCCACCAGTTCGTCTTTGTCCGGCATGCGGATCTGATCGAAGTTGTTGTACATCTGCGACCAGAAGGAATTGCCCCAGTCCGTGTTCAGACGGTCGATGGTTCCGTAGCGCTCGCGCAGCCAGTCGCGAAATTTCGTCTGCGCGGCGGGGCTATACGACATCCCCTGGCCGTAATGCGAGAGCTCGTTATCGATCTGCCAGCCCCAGACATCCGGATTGGTTCCGTAGCGCTCGGCCATTTTCGCGTCGATGGTTTCGACGTAATGGCGATAGACGGGCGAACTCCAGTCCGCCTGTTCACGCGAGCCATGCTCCATCTGCATGTGATCGGCGTTCACCATCAGGATTTCCGGATGTGTCGTGGAAAGCCATGCCGGCGGCGTCGCGCTCGGGGTACAGAGAACGACTTTGAGTCCGTTCTTCTGCGCGATGGCAATCACGCGATCGAGCCACGCGAAGTTGTACTGGCCTTCGGTGGGCTCCATGAATGCCCACGCGAATTCAGCGAGGTGGATGTACTCGAACCCGAGCTTTTTGATGTTGGCGATATCGCGTTCCCACTGCTATTCGGGCCACGCTTCGGGATAGTAGTAGACGCCGATCGACATCAGGCGTTCGGGCGGGAAGGAATTCTGAATCTGCTCGCGATTCATCTGGGCCACCGCTGCGATCGCCCCGATACACACGATCGCGGCGCATAGTGCGGCGCGTAGTCTCATTTGCAAAAAGTGTATCCGACGATTGCGACGCGTCAGAATCGGACGCACGGGATTCATAGCGGTGTACTCACGTTAAGCGCCGCAGCGATTCTGGTGGGATCTCGACCCAGAGCGTATCCGCATCGGCGGTTTCTTCCCAGATCCGGCGCGGGACATCGACCACGAGATTGTCGCCGAAATCGGCGCGGACGGATTGGGCGCGCGGCGTGACGATTGGGTTCGTTTGGCAGATTCGGTTGTCGCCGGGTTGCGTGGCGATTCGCAATTCCTCGGGTCTGGCGCAAACAGTGATGCGGTCACCGCGGAAGCAGCCAGGGAAATAAGGTCCGCGAATCTCGGCGCCGAGCAGGCGAAGGCAACTGGTCTGGCGCGCCGGGTCGAGCGCGAGAACTTCAGCACGCCAGATGTTGAAGTCGCCCAGCATGGCGGCGACGGCCTCGGGTCCGGGATCGCGCACCAGATCGACAGGTTTTCCCTGGCAAACGATTGCGCCCGCGTTCAGCACGATTGCGCGTTCCGCGAGCGCAAGGCATTCATCGAGATCGTGGGTGACGAGCAGGATCGGGATGTGGATGGTCTCGCGCACCTGCCGGATCACAGACTGCAGATCGGTTTTGAGGGCGGCGTCGAGGCCACGCGCCGGTTCGTCGAGAAGCAGGATTTCCGGCCGGGCGATCAGCGCGCGCGCGATGGAGCCCCGCTGTTTTTGTCCGCCGGA
>DAIDJK010000547.1 GCA_027450225.1 Bryobacterales bacterium
ATCGTAGAAGAAATAGTGATAGTCGGAAATCTGTTCGTCCTTCACGGTGAAGAAGAAGGTGGCGAAGTTCTCGCTGTCGACGCGGGTGGCAAACAGCAGTCTGGCTTCGGGCGGCTTCTCGTAGACGACGCTCGGAAAACCTTTTCCGGCCGGCCGTTCGAGGTAAGGGACCAGGACAATGCCGCTGGGCGGCATCATCTGGCAGACTTCTTTCGGCAGCGCCGCGATGGGATCGTGCAAATACTCGCGAAGATCGTCTTCGGCGACAGGAGAGATGGAGAAGAAGACGAAACGGCTGTTCACCGGCGTCATCTGGGACCGGAGGCTGCGCGCAAGCTCGTCAACCGTGGACCGCGGACGGCCGTTGTCGGAAGGCATTATTTCGGGGATTTGTTTTGATTGTACCGCCGCCATCAGAGCAGAAAACCAGCAATCGCGGTAACGATTCCGACGCCCGCGGTGATGAGGCCGATGACTGGGAAGAGCTTCGAGCGCGAAATGAAATAGAGCGATGTGAGGACCAGGCCGATTTCGAGCAGGCCCTCGCCGAAATCGAAGCGCAGAGCGCGGTCTTCCACGCGGGCGGCTTCGCGGTCCATCTCGCGCGCCTGCTCCTGCGTGGTCTCGGAATCCTTCGTGTACCGCTGCTTCTCCTTTTCGTAGCGGACCAGCGTTTCCTGGGATTCGGGCGTGCGGCCGGGCAGCGCATTCAAAAGGTCCACGCCGAGTTCGAGCGAGTGGAACTTGATGCGCTTCGATTGATAGAGCGCCCACTGGTCGTTGGCGTCCGACTTGAGAAGAACAGCGCTGGTATGTGCGCGATGGGAAACGATGGTCACGATGCCGAGCAGCACGGCGAGGATGGCCGCCAGAACGCCGATGCGCTTCGAGAGCGGATCGGCCGCTTCGACTTCGTGGTGAATTTCAAGCTCAGACATGAAGAGACATTATCGTAAGCTCCGTTTGATGGCAGCAATGGGGGAGATGTTCATGCGGCGGGCGCTGGAACTGGCGCGCGAGGCGGCCGATGCCGGCGAAGCCCCGGTGGGGTGCGTGGTGGTGGTGGACGGAGAGATTGTGGGCGAAGGCAGAAATTCGCCGATCGAACTGCTGGACCCGACCGCGCATGCCGAGATGCTGGCGCTGCGGGGAGCGGCGATCGCGGTGGGGAACTACCGGCTGACGGACGCTGATGTATATTGCACGCTCGAGCCGTGCGTGATGTGCGCGGGCGCAATGGTGAATGCGCGCATACGGCGGCTGGCGTTCGGCGCGCGGGACTTGCGGTTCGGCGGCGTGCGAAGCAAATTCCAGGTGGCGGATTCGGAACTGCTGAACCACAGGGTGGAGATTGTGGAGGGCCTGATGGGCGCCGAGGCGACGGAGTTGCTGCGGGCATTCTTCGCCGAGCGGAGATAAATGCAAAACGAACCCATTCGGACGCTCGTGCTGGCTGCGCTGGTGACCGCCAGCTTCGCTCAGAAGCCGATTCCGCGGTTTGAAATCGCCAGCATCAAATCACCGGGCCCGAAGGATCCTTTCATTGCGCTGTTCAACTATCCCGGCGGCAGGATCCGAATCACGAATTACACGTTCGCGCAGTTGCTCGAAGAGGCGTGCCGGGTGCAGCGCTTCCAAATCTCCGGGGGCCCCCGCATGGATCGATTCCGAGCGGTTCGTGATCGATGCGAAGCCGCCGGCCTCACCCAGGCCAAGTGCCTTCACGCCCTCCAATCGCGAGGCGCCGCTGGTTGCGGAGCAGCGCCAGATGCGGCTCGGTCTGCTGATCGACCGTTTTCAGCTGAAGTCTCACTGGTGAAAGGACGCGAGGCGCCCAGGCTCGAGCCGGCGAAACATCCCGGCCAACGCATGTTCCTCGCGGGCTTACTGGGCGGCGGCGATGGAACGGTGCGGGGCGGAAACGCCACACTCGATTTCGTCGCGCGGCAACTAAGCCGCTCCCCTGGGCATTCCGTTCTCGACCGGACGGGGCTGATCGGAGCTTTCGATTTCACGCTGGCAAACATCTACGATCCTGAGGAACGCGACCCCGTCACGATCGCGCAGCGGGCCGTCCGCGGCATCGGGCTGAAACTCAAGAGTTCGCGTGCACTGATCGAGACGATCTTCATTGACCACGTGGAAAAGCCGTCCGCGAACTGAAGTTCGCCCACCGTGCGGGCGAGGAAATGCCGCGCCAACAACATACCAGAATGCGCCGAAACCGTGTTCTGCAAAACCAGGCCGATTCCCTGGAACTGCAATAGAACCGGCCACTTATGAGGCCCCGGACGGCTGTGACTGAGGCGCGCGACCTCGACTTTGGGTTCGTTCGGTACGGCGATACGGCGCACCCGGAATGGTGCGGCCGCGAATGGCTTCGTTTGGTAATTCTCGCGCGGAGCCGGTTTTTTTCTGAGGTGCCTGGCTGGGCTTCCTGCCAGTGCCCGAGGTTCGGCCCGGCCCCATTGTAGCCGAACCAGGGCGCAGTCCCTCCGGCGCCCGGCTACTTCGGCGCCGGAGTTCCGGGGCAGGCGGCGTCGGTGTAATGCCACTGGATGTGGTCGAGTTTCGTGCCCTGCATGCAATAGCTCGGGGCGCCGCTGAACTGGCCGGTAAGGTGGATCGCGCGGCCGCCGATTTTCGGGCGCGGATTCGCAGTGCTGATGTCCCAGACCTTGCCATCCTTGCCGGTGACCATAAGACAGCCACCTTCCACGCCCGGCGCAACGCAGCCTTCGACCGTTACCGGCTGCGTCTTCTGGGTCTGGGCAGCCGCCGAGGCGACGAGGATGAGGAGCAGAAATCTCGTTCGCATCGCGTCACACCGATCAGGCCGGATTCAGACAGGCCTGCAGCATGGCGCGGGCGTAACCGACGTTGAAGCAGAACGCCGCATAGCCGCCGCCGCCGGGATAGCTCGGCTTGAAGCCGGGGCGCTCACGATCATAGTCGATGCCGCGCGGATGTTCGGGATAGACGAGCCGCGGGTACTTGTTCTTCACCAGTTCCTTCATTACCGCGTACATGTTGTTCATGCCGTTATCGAGAAACACTTCTTCATAGTGTTCGTAAGGCTTGTCGACGATCACGTTGCGGTAGTGAACGTGGTTGATGCGGTCGCGCGACGCGAAATAGCGGCAGACTTCGACCGGGTCGTGTCCCATTTCGCGCGTGACGCCGCAATCGAAGGTGATGCCGTTCGACTTGCTGGGGACGATATCGATGAGCTTCTTCCAGCCTTCGACCGAGCCCATGATCTGCTGCGAGCCCCGGCTGAGCGGGGCCGGCGGGTCGTTGGGATGCAGGGCGAGGCGAACGTTCGCTTTCTCCGCTACCGGGATGACGGCCTTCAGGAAGTAGGTGATGTTGGTCCACATTTCATCGAGCGTGTGGGCGCCTTCGTTTTCGAGCGGCGGAAGGCCTTTCATGCGCTCGTAATCGAAGCCGGTATAGGTGGATCCGGCGCGGCCAGGCACTTCGTAATAGCCTTCCATGGCGCGGTGCGCGTACCAGTTGTATTCGATGACCGGCAGACCGACCTTGCCCGCCGCTTCGATGGACTGCTTGACGTGCTCAATCTGCTGATCTTTGCCGGGGCGGTTGTAGATGGCGTCGTTGAAGCCGCCGATCATGAGGTTGCCCAGCGTGAGGCCACCCTGTTTGAGGCTGTCCATCATGGCGCGGAGGTCGGATTCCTGCCAGGGGATGCGCGGACCGCCGGAAAGGACGTAATTCACGCCGAGTTGCTTGACGCGCTTCATGCCGGCTTCGTCGAAACCGCCGGCGGCGAGACCGCCGCGGCCCATCTCGAGACAAATCTTCGGCGTGTCCGGACCTTCGCTGCGCATGCCGGTGGGGGGCGTTTCGGAATGCGCCGCGGGCGCGGCGAGCGCGGCGGCGCCGAGGCCTGCGGTCTGAATAGCCTGTCTTCTTGTGAGCGTGGATTTCATAGACGGATACCGGTTTCGCGCACCAGTATATGCCCGTAATCGCCAGGCGTCAGAAGATGCGGCGCTTCAAACGTTCGACAGTGAACTTTGCCGTTTCCGCCACCGCCATCACGGCCATCACGCCGGCCTGTACGGGATCGGTGACGACGAGATCGGCGGCATCCGGAACGCTGCCGGCCATATTCAGGCTGATGACGAGAAGGCCGGTGGCGCGGACTTCGCGCACGGCGGCTTCGATATCGCCGCCCATCAGCGCACCGGCCAGAACGAGAGCCCGGACGCGCGTCAGGCGGGAGACGGCGCGGACGGCGTCGGCCAGTTGCTGTTCGCCGACCAGCGGGATGGTGTCAACCGAGATGTGTTCGCCGCGGATGTTGTGGCGGTCCGCTTCAACGATGGCGCCGATGGCCACCTGCCCCACCTGTGCGCCGCCCCCCATAATGATGATGCGCTTGCCGTAGATGCGCTCCATGCTCTTGACCGGTTCGGCGCGGCGGACCACCGGGAGAGCGCGGAGGGAGACCAGCATGTCTTCCCATCCGCCGGGCGTTGCCGAAGGCGTGGAGATTTCGAAATAGACGCGCGAACCGGCGGCGGTGTTCTCGATGATGGAAACGCTGGCGATATCGCCATCGTGAGCGGCGATGGCGCCGGTGAGCTGGTGCAGTACGCCGGGGCCGGAGTGGCATTCGACGAGGAGGCCCTGGTTTTCTCCGCGCAAATTCATTTCGACTATGATCGCAGTGTGAACAATCCAATCGGCCGCGGCGCCGCGACCGACCCGGTCGGAGACGCCGGCGAACAGCCGTT
>DAIDJK010000548.1 GCA_027450225.1 Bryobacterales bacterium
AATGGGAAGATGGTTCGGGCACGGGTGCTGCCGGTGTGGCGCAAAGCTTAGCAACGGTGAACGCAAGAATCGTCTTTTACGATGAATTGTTAACCAACGCCCAGCAAGCTTACGCCGATTACCTCGAAGAACATATAAAAATAGACAAGCTCTGGGATGTCTTCAAGGCAATTGATGACTTTGCGCCAGAACAAAAAGCATGAAACTTTAGCCGATTCACGCCGAAGCGATATCATGCGCGCAGTTAGGCGTACGCACACCGGACCGGAAATCGCGGTCCGACGCGTGCTCCACGCCTTGGGACTGCGGTTTCGCTTGCATCGTAAAGACTTACCGGGTACACCTGATATTGTTCTACCAAAATATCGAACGGTGATCTTCGTGAATGGATGCTTCTGGCACCGGCACAAAGCATGCGCCAAAGCGACGATGCCGAAGACTCGCATTGAGTTTTGGGCCAAGAAATTCGACGACAACATTAGCCGGGATAGAAGAAACGAACGAGCCCTACGAAAAGAAGGGTGGGCAGTTCTGAGGATCTGGGAGTGTCAAACAGCCAAGCCAGACTTCATCCGTAGGATCTTGGCGGCGCACTTCGTGTAATGCTCGGCCCGTGGGTGGTTTCGACTCTGAGCGGGCGAGGTTCAGCGCAGTAAGGTGCACGAAGTTCTAGATCGCAAAGTCCGTCGAAGTGCTGAGATTCTGTTGATGTAGGCTGTACGGCTGTGAGGTCTCGTCCGCCGCTCGGAGGGATCTGATCGTTTTGGACGATTACGAGTTCTAAGTTCCCTTCTGCCCGCGATTCCGGTCGGATCGAGCGCGACCCGGAAACTGACGGCAACCGCTCTTTCTGAAAGGCTACGACCGGCGGTGATTCGCGCAGCGTTTATCGACGCCGCGGCTGACGGGTCTGAGTCGGTTTCGGGTGGAGATTTCATTCCTTCACTGAGGCTTCCCGCTACTCCACTTTGAGCCATTGCGCTGGTTCGCCGGGAGCGGGGTAGCCGGCCAGAATCTCGTGCGGACGGAATCGCTGCTTGTAGGCGAGAGACTGGCAATCCTTTACCCAGTAACCGAGATAGGCGTAATCGAGTCCGCGCTCTCGCGCATATAAAAGCTGCCGCAGGATCGAGTAAGTGCCGGGAGACTTCTTCCGCCACTCGGGATCGTAAAAACAATAAACCAGCGAGATGGCGCCGGGCGCTTCGTCCATGAACGCAACGCCGACCAGTTGGGAGCGGTCGAAGTAGAGCCATTGTTTGCCCACGTCGCGGGCGCCGGAAAGAACCTGGTCGCGGAGGGAACGCTCGGTGGCCCAGCGGCGGTCCCACTGGCGGTGGCCGTGCATGAAGTGCTGGTAGCGGTTATAGAGATCCACATGCTCGTCGCTGATGAAGAGCCGCGTCAGCTCCGCGCGAATGTCCCGATTGGCGCGGAGGACGCGGCGGGCGCCGGCGCCGGGCTCGAACTGGCGGACGGGAATGCGCAGGCTGCGGCATTCCGAGCACGCCTCGCAAACGGGGCGGAAAACCTGCCAGCCGAAACGGCGGTAGCCCTGGGCGAGCAGGTCGCCGTATTCGGCCGCGGTCATGGAAGAGATGCCGCGAAGGTCGAATCTGGACTGCTCGCCGGGCAGGTAGGGGCAGCGGCCGGCCTCCTCGACGATATGAAAAAGCTCCTCCATGCGGGCGGCGCGGCGCACCGCGCTTACATACAATAGCGCCATGCTTTCCCGTATCGTCCGGTTTGCCGCCGCCGGGGGCGCCGCAGCCGTTCTGTTTGCGACGGCGGCGTCCGCCCGACTGGTGCGTATCGACGTTTCCGAGCGCGCCGCGATTCCCGGCACCAGTTACGAACGCATTTCCGGCAAGGCGCACTTCGCGGTGGACCCGAAGGCGCCGGCGAACCAGATCATCTCCGACATTCACGACGCGCCGGTGAATGCGGCGGGCGAAGTGGAGTTTTCAGCCGACATTTATCTGATCCGGCCGCGGGATGCGGCGAAGAGCAACCATGCGGTGATTTTCGAAGTTTCGAATCGCGGGGGGAAAGGCATGCTCCGCACGTTCGATCGCGCGACTTCGCCGGAAGACGTGGGCGACAGGCTGCTGCTCGACAAGGGCTATACGGCGGCGTGGCTCGGGTGGGAGTGGGATGTGCCGCGGAAGCCGGGACTGCTGCGCCTCGATGCGCCTTATGCGACGGATCACGGGAAGACGATCACGGGACTGGTGCGGGCGCAGTTCATCCCGTCCGAACGGACGAACGTGATGAAGCTGGGAGACCGGGTGCAGACGCCGTACGCGGTGGTGGAGCCGGGGTCGCTGACGGTGCGGGATACGGTGACGGGGCCGGCGCGGGAGGTGGCGAAAGCGAACTGGACGATACGGGACGGGACGGAGCTGGTGATGGAGACGGGGTTCGAGCCGGGGAGGATTTACGATTTCGTGTACACGGCGAAGGATCCGGTGCTGGCGGGGCTCGGTCCGGCGGGCATACGGGATCTGATCGCGTATATGAAGGGGAGCCCGGAATACGGCATCCGGTATGCGTACGGGTTCGGGGTTTCGCAGAGCGGGCGGTTCCTGCGCAAGTTCGTTTATGACGGCTTCAATGCGGATGAAGCGGGGCACAAGGTGTTCGACGGCCTGCTGGTGCATGTGGCGGGAGCGGGGCTGGGGAGCTTCAACCACCGGTTTGCGCAGGCGTCGCGGGACGGGCATCCTTTTATGAACGTGCTGTACCCGACGGATCTGTTCCCGTTCACCGACGCGCCGGAGACGGACCCGGAGACGGGGGTGACGGATTCGATTCTGGCGAAGGCGCGGAAGGCCGGGGTTGTGCCGAAGATTTTCTACACCGATTCCTCCTATGAATACTGGGGGCGGTGCGCGGCGCTGATTTCGACGACGCCGGACGGCGCGCGGGATATGGAGATTCCGGAGACGACGCGAATCTACATGTTCGCAGGCGGGCAGCATGGTCCGGCGCAGCGGCCGGCGCGGAACAACACGCTGAATCTTTCGAACCCGAACGACTATACGTGGGCGCTGCGCGCGCTGCTGGTGGCGATGGACGCGTGGGTGCGGGACGGGGCGGCGCCGCCGGCGTCGGTGTATCCGCGGATTGCGGACAAGACGCTGGTGAAGCTGGGGGACGTGCAGTTTCCCGAGATTCCGGGCGAGCATACGCCGGCGGACCCGGCGCGGGCGTACCGGCTGGACTTCGGGCCGGAGTTTCGGACAAAGGGCATCGTGAGCGTGGAGCCGCCGAAAGTGGGCGCGGCGTTTCCCACGCTTGTGCCGCAGGTGGATGACGACGGGATCGACGTGGGCGGCATTCGCATGCCCGCGGTGGCGGTTCCGGTGGCGACTTATACGGGGTGGAATTTCCGGGACAAGTCGATTGGCGCGCCCGAACAGATGTTCGAGATGGTGGGGAGCTTTATCCCGTTTCCGAAAGACGCGGAGACGGCGGCGGGGGACCGGGATCCGCGCAAGCCGCTGGCGGAGCGCTATAAGAACCGCGCCGACTTTGAGGCCAGACTGCATGACGCGGCGCGCAGGCTGGCGGCGCAGCGGTTTCTGCTGGAGAGCGACGTGGAACCGGCCGCGGCGCAGGCGGCGAAGACGTGGGACTGGGCGGCCGCAGCGGCGCAGTGACGGGCCCGGAGCGCGTACCGGTATTGACGCGCGCAACGCAACGGCGGCGGCAGGCGTCCTGAAGGCGTGCGGGAACGAGGCGCATTCATGGGATTGAAACACGGCGGGCGCGAAGCGACGGCGGATGGTCCGACGGGCGGATGAGCCATTCGATTCTGCTGATGGAGAACGACGCCGGGCTGGCGGCGGCGATTGCGAAGCTTCTGGCGGCGGCGGGATATCGGGTGGAAGCGGTTGCGGATGGATTGAGTGGGTGCGAGAGGGCGCTCGATCCGGCGTTCGATCTGATTGTTCTGGAGATGGCTCTGCCTGGCCGGAACGGTTTCGAGATTTGCCGGAGGGTGCGCGAGAAGGGCATGCGGACGCCGATGCTGATGCTGACGGGGCGGGCCGACATGATGGACCGCGTGGTTGGCCTGGGGGTTGGCGCGGACGATTATCTGCGGAAGCCGTTCGATCCGGCTGAACTGCCGCCGCGCGTGGAGGCGCTGCTGCGCCACGGGCGAAACGGCTGGCAGCCGGAAGTGAGCCATTTCCGGTTCGGGGAAGTGGCGGTGGATTTCGAACGCGCCGAGGCGATGAAGGATGGGCAGCGGATTACGCTGGGCGGCAAGGAACTGCAGCTGCTGCGCTATCTCGTGGAGAACCGCGGCCGCGTTCTCTCGCGCGAAGAACTGCTGCGCAATGTGTGGGAATACGCGAACAACGTTTCGTCGCGCACGCTGGATACGCACATCGCGTGGCTCAGGCGGAAGATCGAGCCCAATCCACAAAGCCCGGAATACATCCACACGATCCGGGGACGCGGGTACCGGTTCAGCGGGTGAGCCGCGGGCGGAGAGCGGCTGTCAATCGACGACGGCGCTGCCCGCGATGGTCATGAAGGCGTCGCGAAAATCATCGGAGCCGTTGGCGCTCTGGATCATCATGACGCGAATGAGATCGTCCTTGGGATCGATCCAGCCTTTGGTGCCGAAAGCGCCGTCGTGGCCGTAGGTGCCGGCGGGCATGAACATGAGCTGGGAGATGGGATCGCGCATGACTTCCCAGGCGAGTCCATAGCCGGAGCCGCCGAGCGGAATCCAGCCGGCGGGCGCGATGCCGCCGGTTTGCACTTCGCGCATGAGATCGACGGCCATGCGGGAAAGGTAGCGGCGACCGTTATAAGAGCCGCCGTTGAGCATCATCTGGTAGAAGTGCGAAAGGTCTTCGGCGGTGGAGTAGAGTCCGAATTCGGGCGCGGGATACTTCGCGCCTTTGCGATAGAGCGCGGGATCGCCGCCGAGGATGTCGGGGCCGCCGCGCACCAGTTTGCCGTGCTCGTGTTTGTAGACCATGGCGATGCGCGGGATTTTGGCGGCGGGCGGGAAGTAGAAGGAATCCTTCATGCTGAGGGGATCGAGAATGCGCTCTTTGATGAACTGCTCATAGGGCTGGCCGGAGGCGACTTCGATGAGCCGGCCGAGCACGGCGATGCCGCTGTTGCTGTAACTCCACTTTGAACCGGGCTCGAATTCGAGCGGTTCCTGGGAATAGGCGAGGACGGCGTCGGCGAGCGTGTGGTCCATTTTCTGGTCCAGCTCTTTCATGCCCGGCGGCGGCGCGCTGGGGATGCCGGAGGTGTGGGTCATCAGATCCCGGAGGACGACGGGGCGCGCGGGCTTTTTGAGCAGGACGGTTCCATCGGGATTGCGCGCGGCGACCAGCATCTGGCCGCGGAACTCGGGCAGATATTTTTCGACGGGCTCATGCAGTTCGAGCTTGCCTTCCTCGACCAGCATCATGACGCCGACGGCGGTGATGGGCTTGGTCATGGACATGATCTGGAAGATGGAGTCCCTCTGCATCGGCTTGTGGGCTTCGATGTCCTGCCAGCCGACGGCGTCGAATTCGCCGACGAGGCCGTGGCGGAGGACGAGAGTGACGACGCCCGCGCCGAGCTGCTGATCGACGAGTTGCTGCATGCGCTGCGGGATGAGAGCGAGGCGCTGGGGATCGAGGCCGGCTTTGGCGGGATTGAGGTCAGGGCCCGCCGCGGCAAGGGCCAGTGGAGCGAGAAGAAGAGCGGCGAATCGCACGTGGTGAGATTATCAGAGGCTTGTTCCACTGCGAGGAGATGCGCTGCATGCCGCTGATCGCGCTGGTCGTCTTGATGGCGTGGGCGCGGCCGCGAGGAAGAAAAGGCCGACGTCAGCCCTTTAGTTTTTCGAGGCGCTTCTTCACTTCTTCGGCATTCTTGCCATTAGGTTGCATGCTCAGAAACTTCTTGTAAGCGTCGCGCGCCGCTTTCGTATTTTCGTTGCGCTCCTCGGCTTCGCCGAGACGCATCCAGGCTTCGGCGTTGCCGTCGTTCCATTTGGTGGCTTCGCGGAAGCGGCCGGCGGCGGCCTTGAAGTCGCCCTTCTTGAAATAGAACTCGCCGACGCTCACTTCCTTTTTCGACTGCAGCGGGTTGAAGCTGTACTGCTTCGGGGCTTCGCGGGCATCTTCATCGGGCGGAAGTTCGTCGCTCTGCGGTCCGGATTGCGGCGGGGATTGCGATTGCCCGTCCGGCCGGCGCAGCGTGGGCCGGTTCGACGCGCCGGGAGCGCCGCTCTGCTGCGCCGCGAGGCTGGCGCACAGCGCCAGAAAAGTCCAC
>DAIDJK010000549.1 GCA_027450225.1 Bryobacterales bacterium
CGCGCAGCAGCGGATTGGAGATGGTTTCCATCAGCATGGCGCCCGGCCGGTGCTCCGCGATGGCCTCGCGCACCGCCGCCTCGTCGCAGAAATCGACGAAAACGGTTTCAATGCCCATCGGCTCGAAAACACGGGTCAGCATGTTGATCGTGGCGCCGTAGAGCGCATTGGCCGCAAGGACCACGCGCCGGCGGTCGATCAGGGCCGTATTCACCGCCATGTGCACGGCGGCCATCCCCGAGCTGCACGCCAGGGCTCCGGCGCCGGATTCGAGCGATGCCAGAAGCTCCTCAAGCGCGTCGCTGGTGGGATTGCCATAGCGCGAATAACACTGGCCCGAAGCTTCCTTCGCGAACACGCGATCCAGTTGCTCGATGTCGCTATAGAAATAACTGGATGCGGTGTGAATCGGGGTGGTCGCAGGTACGCTGGCCACGGCAGAGGTCCTCTTTCGATCCCCGGCGTGGACCACGCGCGTTTCAATCTTCATTTCCTTTTCCATCTCACGCCGTCTTTCGTGTCTTCGAGTATGACGCCCTTTTCGGTCAGCTCATTGCGGATCTGATCCGCCCGCGCAAAGTCCCGAGCCTTCTTCGCCGCCGTCCGCGAGGCGATCATTGCTTCGATTTCCTCGTCCGTCATTCCGCCCTCGGACTTCGAGGGTTGCAGGACATCGAATACGGCGTCGAATTGGCCGAGCAGCGCATGCGCCGCCTCCAGATTGCCCGCCCCGAACTCATTGGCATCCACCGCCGTATTCGCGTCGCGCACGAATTCGAAGACCGCGGCCAGCGCTTCGGCGGTATTGAGGTCGTCATCCATGGAAGCGCGAAACTGCTCGAGCGCGGCGCGCGCGTGCTCCTCGATCTTCTCGTTCTTTATTTGCGGCAGCTTCGACGATTCGAGCCGGAAGGTGAAATTCCTCAGGCGGTCAATCGCGGTCTTCGCCGAATTCAACCCCTCGAAAGTAAAATTCAGGCTTTTGCGATACGGCACGGACGCGAGCAGGTACCGCACGGCTTCGGGCGTTACGCCGCGGCCGAAGATATCGCGCAGCGTATAGAAGTTGCCGAGCGATTTCGACATCTTCTGGCCATCCACCAGCAGAAACTCGGCGTGCATCCAGAACCGCGAAAACGGCCTGTGCGTGAGGCATTCCGACTGCGCAATCTCGTTCTCATGATGGGGAAAGACCAGGTCGATGCCGCCCGCGTGAATGTCGAGCGTGGAGCCGAGGAACTCGATCGCCATCACCGAACATTCGATATGCCAGCCCGGGCGCCCCGGCCCGATCTCCGTCTGCCAGGAAGGCTCGCCCGGCTTCGGCGCCTTCCACAAAGCGAAATCGCGCGCGTCGGCTTTCTCATAGCTGTCCACATCCACGCGCGCCCCGGACACCATTCCGTCGAAATGCTGATGCGAAAGCTTGCCGTAGCCGGGAAACGTGGAGATGCGGAAGTAGATGGAGCCATCGCTCGAGTAAGTATGGCCCTCGTCACCGAGCTTTTGAATGGCCCGCGCCATCTCCGGGATATGCTCCGTCGCGCGCGCCACGCGCTCGGGCCGCTCGAGCCGCAGCGTTGCGCAATCGTCCAGAAACGCCTGCGTGTAAACCGCCGTGTAATCCACCAGCGATTTACCCTGCGCCATCGCATTGCGGATGATCTTGTCGTCCACGTCGGTAATGTTCATGACGTGGTCGAGCCCATAGCCCGACGCCTTCAGCCAGCGCCGCAAAATGTCATAGAAAACGAAGGCGCGGAAGTTGCCGATGTGCGCGTAATCGTAGACGGTCGGACCGCAGGTGTACATCCGGACGGTCTTCGCGTCCAGCGGCTCGAACGGCTGCACCTGTTGGGTGAGAGTGTTGTAGAAACGCAGGGCCATTGTTTCTGAAGGGAAAACCCATCGTAACAATGGCGCGCCGGGTCTTTGAGAAATCGGCCGCCCGGGCCGCTCGCATTACTCGATCCGGTAGTTCGGCGCTTCCTTGGTGATGATCACGTCGTGGACGTGACTCTCTTTCCAGGCCGCCGGCGAAACGCGCACAAAACGGGAATCACTCTGCAGTTGCCGGATGGTGCGGCAGCCGCAATAGCCCATACCCGATTTGAGTCCGCCGACGAGTTGATAAACCAGATCCGCGAGAGGTCCCTTGGAGGCTACCCGTCCTTCGATGCCTTTGGGTACGAGTTTCTGGGTGGGATCGAGCGAGTAACGCTCCGGACCGGACGAACCGCCGGCCATGGCGCCGAGCGAACCCATGCCGCGATAGCTCTTGAAGGTGCGGCCCTGATAGAGAATCGTCTCGCCCGGGCTTTCGTCGGTGCCGGCGAGCAGACTGCCGATCATGACGGTATCGGCGCCGGCGGCGATGGCCTTGGTGATGTCGCCGGAGAACTTGATGCCGCCATCGGCGATGAGGGGCACGCCTGATCCGCGGGTGGCGCGGCTGCATTCTGCAATGGCGGTGAGCTGCGGGATGCCCGCGCCCGAGACGATGCGCGTGGTGCAGATGGAGCCCGGCCCGATGCCGACCTTGATGCCGTCCGCGCCGAGTCCGATCAGTTCGCAGGCGGCCTCGTAGGTGCCCACGTTGCCGACCACGAGTTGCACGTCCGGCAGCGCTTTCTTGACGGTTTTGACGGCGTTGATGACGCGGAGGCTGTGGGCGTGCGCGGTATCGATGGCGAGCACATCCACTTTGCGGCGCACCAGTTCCTGGGCGCGTTCGAGGAAATCGCCCGTGGCCCCGATGGCGGCGCCGACCAGCAGCCGCCCCTGCTCGTCCTTCGCGGAATTCGGATACTTCAGCTTCTTCTGAATGTCCTTGACGGTGATGAGGCCCTTCAGAACGTAATTTTCATCGACCACCAGAAGCTTTTCGACGCGATGCCGATGCAGAATTTCTTCGGCTTCATCGAGCGTTGTTCCCACGGGTACCGTGATGAGATTGTCCTTCGTCATCACGTCCGAGATGGGCAGATCAAAGCGCGATTCGAAACGCAGATCGCGATTGGTGAGAATACCGACGAGCTTGCCATCTCCGGAGACGACGGGAACACCGGAAATCCGGTACCGCTCCATCAGCGCCAGAGCGTCGGAAATCTTCTTTTCCGGCTCGATGGTGATGGGATCGACAATCATGCCGCTCTCGCTGCGTTTTACGCGGTCGACTTCTTCGGCCTGCCGCTCGAGGCTCTGGTTACGGTGAATGAAGCCGAGGCCACCCTGCTGGGCGAGCGCGATGGCGAGATGCGATTCGGAAACGGTATCCATCGCGGCGCTGACGATGGGGATGTTCAGGGAGATCGACCGGGTCAGTTTAGTCCGCGTATCGGCTTCAGCGGGCAGCACTTCGCTACGGGAAGGCACAAGCAGAACATCGTCGAAGGTGAGGCCTTCGGGGATCGTGGCGGGGATCATATTTCAGTGTAACTTGAGCGGGCGAGAGGCCCGTGCGCGGAGAAAGCGCCACGCCGGGACGGCCCGAAACGGCGGGTTCCGGCCGCAGGAGAACGATCGGATCTGTTATTGTTTGGCGTCCGAACAAATCACGGCAAAAGGGGAACTGAACTCCACGTGAAACGGTATCTGTGGATGGAGATTCGGGAAGTGAGATGAACCGTCGTCAAAAAACAGCGAAGGTGCTGATCGGACTCGGATGCCTTGTGCTGGCGGCGGGCTCCGGTCTTCATCTGATTGCCGCCTACCCGATGGTCTCGGCGGCGGTGCTGGCATCGAATCTGGAGGGAGGGCTCAGGAATGCGCTGCGAGCGGTTTTTGTGATCATCGGATTCCTGTGGATCGGCGTGGCGGCGGTGACGATGGTCGCGACGTTCGCAGGAACCAGGACCAGCAGGCCGATCATCCTTCTTTGCGGGTTCGTGCTGCTGTTGCAGATACCGGTCTGGGTGGGTCTGATGGGCTGGTTCGTGGGAAACGAAATGTTCCTGTTGGCCGCGGTGATGATCGTGGCGGGCGGGCTGATTTATCGGAACCCGGAAATCGCCTGACGTCTGTGGGCGGCATCGCGATCAGTCTGGCGTGCGATCAACCGCTCTGTCGTCCTGACCGGTGGACTGGCGCGGACGAGAGAATCCTTTTGCCGATGCCTCGGACCCGGGCGGTTCACGGAAAGGCTCGACCGGAATGCGCTCGTACCTGACTTCGAGCACTGTGAGGTACTCTTTACCGCCAGGCGCGTCGAGAAGCACGGTATCTCCTGCCGCTGACTTCATCAGCGCGGCGCCGAGCGGCGAGACCCAGCTGACGTGGTTGCGGGCGAGATCGACCTCGTCGGTACCGACGATGCTGACGACGCGCTCGGCTCCGGCGGCGCTGGCATAACGGACGGTGGCTCCGAAGAATGCCCTGGCGGCGGCCGGTCCCGACCGCGGAGCTTCCGGGTCCACGACTACGGCGGCTTCGATTCGCCGGGTGAGAAAGCGGAGCCGGCTATCGATCTGGCGCAAACGCCGCTTGCCGTACTGGTAATCGGCGTTTTCACTGCGATCGCCGTTGCTGGCCGCCCACGCGACTACTTCCGTGACGGCCGGGCGCTCGCGGGTGAGGAGAAATTTGTGCTCCTCTTTGAGACGCGCCAGACCGCCCGGCGTTATGTAGTTCTTCCCGCGCGCGGGCTCGTCCGCTGGTGGTTTTCTGGTGAAGCCTTTTCGCATGTGACAGACGAATGCGCCGGGGCGCGTTCAGGAGATGGAGAACGCCCTGATTCCTAAGGTATCGGATAGGCGCCGGCGTGGAGACGCAGCGCGATGCAGGAAAGAGCGATCCTCGCATGGGGCGGTATGATTCTGGTATGACACGGTCGAAGATTGCGATCAGTCTGCCCGATGATCAACTCGCGAGAGTTCGCCGGGAAGTGCGAGGCGGACGGGCGGATTCGGTCTCGGGTTACATTGCCCAGGTTCTGGCGGAGCACGAGAAGCGCGAGTCTCTCCGGGCGCTGCTGCGGGATTTGACCAAACAGCACGGGAAGCCGACGGCCAGGGATCTCAAATGGGCAGATCGCGCACTCGCGCCGCGGGGGGCGTAACGCTGGATGCGGGCGCGCTGATCGCGCTCGATCGCGGCGAAAAGCGGATGATCGCGCTGCTCGAACGGGCCCTCGAACGAGACATCACTTTTCGAGTGCCCGCGGGCGTGGTGGGACAGGTCTGGCGCGATGGCCGTGTTCAGGTTACGCTCGCTCGATTTCTGCGCAGCGACGAGGTGGAGGTGGTTCCGCTCGATGAGCTGTTCGCGCGGGCGTGCGGAGAACTGTGCGGGGCGGCCGGGACGTCCGATATTGTCGACGCGTCCGTCGTGATCGTCGCACGTGAGCGGCGAGACACGATCGTCACCAGCGATCCGGATGATCTGCGGCGGCTGGATGCGGACGCGCGGATCATCGGAATTTAGCCGGGAACAGAAGCGCGGGACGGCTAGTCTTCTTCCGCCGTGTCGCCGACCTTGAGGACGGCGAGGAAGGCTTCCTGCGGGATATCGACGCGGCCGACGCGCTTCATCCGCTTCTTGCCTTCCTTCTGCTTTTCGAGCAGCTTGCGTTTGCGCGTAATGTCGCCGCCGTAGCATTTGGCGAGCACGTTCTTGCGCAGCGCGGAGATGGTTTCGCGGGCGATGATCTTCGTGCCGATCGCCGCCTGGAGCGCGATCTCGAACATCTGGCGCGGGATGAGCTTGCGCATGCGCTCGATGAGCTGCTTGCCGCGGTCGTAGGCGAAATCGCGGTGCACGATCATCGACAGCGCATCGACGGGCTCGCCCGCGACCAGCACGTCGAGGCGCACCATCGGGGAGACGCGGTGTCCGGCGAGATGGTAGTCGAGAGACGCGTAGCCGCGGGAAGCGCTTTTGAGGCGATCGTAGAAATCGAGGACGATTTCGTTGAGCGGCAGTTCGTAAACCAGCATGACGCGGCCGGAACCGATGTATTCGAATTTCTTCTGCACGCCGCGCTTGTCTTCGAGCAGCGCGAGGATGCCGCCGAGATACTCTTCGCGCGTGATGACGGTGGCTTCGATGATCGGCTCTTCGATCTTGGCGATTTCGGTCGGATTGGGAAACCGCGTGGGATTATCCACCTCGATCACCTCTCCCTGCGTCGTCGTAATGCGGTACCGGACGCCGGGCGCGGTGGTGATGAGGTCGATGTTGAATTCGCGCTCGAGACGTTCCTGCACGATTTCGAGATGCAGCAGCCCGAGGAAGCCGCAGCGGAAACCGAAGCCGAGCGCGACGGAATTTTCCGGCTCGAAGCTGAGCGCGCTGTCGTTCAGCCGGAGCTTTTCGAGAGCGTCGCGGAGCAGGCCGTGCTCGTGCGATTCGACGGGATAGAGGCCCGCGAAGACCATTGGTTTGATGGCTTCGAAGCCGGGCAGCGGCCCGGCGGCGGGATTTTCGGCGTCCGTGATGGTATCGCCGATACGGGCCTCGCCAACGTTCTTGATGTTGGCGTAAATGAAGCCGACTTCGCCGGCCGAAAGGTCTTCGGAAGGGATTGCCTTGGGGGACTGGTAGCCGAGACCTTCGACGTCATATTGCTCGCCGTTCGACCAGAGCCGGATTTTCTGCCCTTTCCGAAGGCGTCCATCGACGATGCGGGCGAGAATGATGACGCCGCGATAAGCGTCGAACCAGGAATCGAAGATGAGCGCGCGCAGCGGGGCGTTGAGGTCGCCGCGCGGGGGCGGGACTCGCTTCACGATGGCTTCGAGCGTCTCCGGGATGCCGATGCCCTGCTTGGCGCTCACCAGCAGCGCGTCGCTGGCATCAAGGCCGATGATCTCTTCGATCTGCTCGCGAATGCGCTCGGGTTCGGCGGCGGGGAGATCGATTTTGTTGATGACCGGAACGATTTCGAGATTGTGATGCAGGGCGAGATAGGTGTTGGCGAGCGTCTGGGCTTCGACGCCCTGGGAAGCGTCGACGACGAGCAGCGCGCCTTCGCAGGCCTGGAGGCTGCGCGAAACCTCGTAAGAGAAGTCGACGTGGCCGGGCGTATCGATGAGATTGAGCTGATACATCTGGCCGTCGGCGGCGAGGTAGTCGAGGCGGACGGCGTGGGCTTTGATGGTGATGCCCCGCTCCCGCTCCAGATCCATGGAGTCGAGAACCTGCTCCATCATTTCGCGTTTGGAAAGCGCGCCGGTATGTTCCAAAAGGCGGTCCGCGAGCGTGCTTTTGCCGTGATCAATGTGCGCGATGATGGAGAAATTCCGGATGAATTCGGGGGCCATGCGGTAAGATGGGGCGTTGATCCCCAATTATCCCATATGCTCGGAAATCCCGTATTTTCAGGCCGATGAGCGATAGGATGCCGGGTCCGGAAAACGCCGCGCCGCGCACGATCGAAGGCGAACTGAGCGCGGACGGACTTCAATTTGCGATCATTGTGAGCCGTTTCAACAGCTTCATCACGGACCGGCTGCTCAGCGGAGCGCTCGACGGGCTGCGGCGGTCCGGCGTGGAAGATTCGGCGATCGATGTGATCCGGATTCCGGGAGCGTGGGAATTTCCGATTACGGTGCGCGCCGCGCTGGCGAGCAAAAACGAAGGCCGGAACCGGTATGACGCCATCATTTGTCTGGGCGCGGTGATTCGCGGAGATACGCCGCATTTCGATTACGTGGCGGGCGAAGCGGCGAGCGGCATTGCGCGGGCCTCGGCCGAAAGCGGAATACCGGTGGCGTTCGGAGTGCTCACCACCAACACGGTGGAACAGGCGATCGACCGCGCCGGCGCGAAGGCGGGAAACAAGGGTTTCGACGCCGCCCTGACGGCGATCGAGATGGCGAATCTGCTGCGAAAGTTACAGGCGCGGAGCTGATATGGCACGCCATCGCGCGCGCCAGCAGGCGCTTCAACTGCTGTTTCAGTGGGACTTGCGGCGCACTCCTCCCGAAGAGATCATTCGCGGCTACTACGACTCGCTGCTGATTGGCGAAGATACGGCGATTCCGCCGCGCCGGGATCCTTTTGCGCAGCGGCTGTTCCGCGGCGTGCTGGAACATCTGGGCGATATCGACGGGCGCATCACGCGGCATGCGGAGCACTGGAAGATCCAGCGCATGCCGACGGTGGACCGCAACATTCTGCGCATCGGGGTCTACGAGATGCTGCGGACTGATACGCCGCCGGCGGTGGCGATCGACGAAGCGCTGGAACTGGCCAGGCGTTTCTCCGGCGAAGAATCCGTGCACTTTGTGAACGGCGTGCTGGACGCGGTGCGCAAAGAGCTTTCCGAAGCTCCGGCGGCGAAAGCTTAGCGGCGGACGCGCTCAGTCCAGTTCGACTTCGGCGGCCTCGCGCTGCCCATCCAGCAGTTCCCTGACCTTGCGTACCAGATCGCCGGGCGCGAAGGGCTTCTGCAGGAAGGCCACATTGGCGCGCGAGATGCCGTGGTGCTGGATCACTTCCTCCGTGTAGCCGGACATGAACAGCACTTTCAAATCGGGGATTACTTCCGCCGCTTTGACGGCGAGCGTTCTGCCCGAGATGCCCGGCATGACTACATCCGTGATCAGGACGTGGATGGGGCGGCTGGCGCGCCGGATCTGTTCGAGGGCGGCCTCGCCTCCCGAAGCAATCAGAACCTGGAAACCGTGAGCGCCGAGACTTTCCGACACCAGGTTGAGCACATCGCCGTCGTCCTCGGCGATCAGAACCGTCTCGGTGCCCCGCAGTTGCGCAATCCGCTCGGCTTCGCGGACGCTCTCGGCCGCCTCATCCACGGCGGGGAGAAAAACGGTCATGGTTGTTCCCATGTCCTTTTCGCTGTACGGCTGAATCGCGCCGCCGGACTGGCGCACAATGCCGTAAACGGTGGAGAGGCCCAGGCCGGTTCCCTTGCCTTCCGGTTTGGTGGTGTAGAACGGCTCAAAGATGTGCGGCAGCACATCCGGCGCGATGCCGGTCCCGTTGTCGGATACCGATACGGCGCAATAATCGGCGTCCGAAATTCCATGGGCTCGCGCCTGCGGTCCTTCAAGGCGGCGGCGCGCAGTGGAAATCACCAGTCTGCCGCCGGCCGGCATGGCGTCTCTGGAGTTCACGGCCAGATTCAGAATCACCTGTTCGATTTGTCCGGGATCGGCCTTTACCAGCAGCGGCGCAGCCGAAAGCCGGGCGCCAACCTGAATATCTTCTCCGATCAGGCGCCCGAGCATCTTCTCCATGTCACGGACCAGCACGTTCAGGTCGAAGGTTTTCGGCGTCATCGGCTGCTGGCGGCTGAAGGCGAGCAACTGGCGCGTGAGGCCCGCGGCGCGCTCGGCGGCCTGGACGATCTGCTCCAGCGCGGGGCGGGCGGGATTGTCTTCGAGCAGCGCCAGTTCCGCGAAACCGGTGATGACGGTCAGAAGATTGTTGAAGTCGTGAGCGACGCCGCCGGCCAGACGGCCGATGGCTTCCATCTTCATGGCGTGGGCGAGCTGCGCTTCAAGCTTGCGCCTCTCCCTGCGGCCTTCGGCCTCGCGCAGTTCCCGATCGACCGCGCTGGGCAGCCGCGCCAGATTGTCTTTCATTACGTAATCGCGCGCCCCGGCCCGGACCAGATCAAGAATGGTTTCCTCGTTGACTGTCCCGGATAACGCAATAAAGGGAATATCGAGGCCGGATTCGCGCAATACCGCCAGCGCGCGCCTGCAATCGAAACAGGGCAGCGAATAGTCAGAAAGGATAATGTCCCAGTCGCGGCTGCCGAGAGCGCTTCGCATCGCCTCTTCGGTGTCGACGCGCGCCATATTCAGGGCATACCCCGATTTCGAGAGGCACCTCGCAATGAGGTATGCGTCCTCTTCGCGGTCTTCGATCAGAAGAACGTCAACGGACCTGCTCATTGGAATTAAAGCTGAAGTATATCGTTTATTACATCCAAATGGATGTTTTTTTATGAAACTGTACCCGGCGCCGTTTTTATTCAGGCCAGATTCAATGCCTGCCGGAAAGCCCCCGCCGATCCGCCGATTTTTTCCTGGAGCATCATAATGGCGTGGATCAGCTGTTCCGGGCGGGGCGGACAGCCTGGAACGTAGACATCGACCGGGATTACCTGATTCACCGGGACCAGCGCGTAATTATTGAAAACTCCGGTCGAAGTGGCGCAGGCGCCCATGGAAATGACCCACTTGGGCTCCGGCATTTGTTGATACAAATGTCGAATAACCGGAGCCATTTTATTTGAAACACGGCCGGCGATGATCATCAGATCGCTCTGACGAGGCGAGCCGCGGAAAACCTCGGCTCCGAAACGCGCGATGTCGAATCTCGACGCGCTCATCGACATCATCTCGATGGCGCAGCACGCCAGACCGAAGGCCATGGGCCAGATGGAGTTCTTGCGGCCCCAGTTGATGACGCTGTCGATAGTGGTAGTGACCACCCCGGCCTGAAGCGCCGCCTGTTCCACGGTTTCGTTGTCAATGCGGGAGAAGATTTCCGCCGGTCCGCTGGCAATCGGTTCGCTCATGTTTTCTTCCGCTTTCATTGTCACACGGCGATATAGTCGTGGGATGCGGGTGCCCGCTTTGCTTATCACGATGTCGGTCAGTCTGGCGGCGCAGACGCTTCCGCCGGGGGCCGCATCGTTCGACGCCGCGTCCATCCGGCCTGTATTGAAACCCGCCGGCCGGGATTTCCGAGGCCGGATCAATACGACGCCGACCAGCATTCGGGCCCACAACGTCAGCCTCGAGAATCTTATCGGCTACGCATGGCGAGTCGAGGCGTGGCAGTTGTCCGGCGGCCCGCACTGGCTGGATTCCGATGAATTCGATCTGGCGGCGGAAACCGGCAAGCCTGTCACGGCGGAGACCATGGCCGCCATGCTCAGGAAACTGCTCATCACCCGGTTTCACCTTGAGCTTCAGCGCGAATCGGCCGAGATGCGCGTGTATGCGCTGGTGACTGCCAAAGGCGGTGCGCCTCTCCGGCCGGCTCCGGCCGATGCCACCGCGGACATTCCCGCCGCCGGACGAGGCGTGTTTCGATCCGACATGGCTCACCTTGCCCGCTTTCTGGCCGTACAACTTTCGATCCCGCCGCCGGCCGATCCCACGCGACCCGCGATCGCCGACGAGAAACCGGTTCCGGTGATTGACGCGACGGGCCTGAGCGGCCTGTTCGAATTCGATATCGAACTCACTCCGGAACCCGGGCAAGATGCATTCAGCGTCT
>DAIDJK010000550.1 GCA_027450225.1 Bryobacterales bacterium
GCAATCGACATTCCCAGCGAGGTCTTGCCAACGCCAGGGGGGCCGACGAACAGCAGAATCGAGCCCTTGGGATTCTTCACCAGACGCCGAACGGCCAGAAATTCGAGAATGCGCTCCTTGATCTTCTCGAGCCCGTAGTGATCGCTCTCGAGCACTTCCTGAGCAAACTTCAGATCGCGGATTTCCTTGGTGCGCTTCTTCCACGGCACCGCCAGCAGCCAGTCGAGGTAATTGCGCGAAACGGTGGACTCAGCCGACATCGGCGGCATGTTCTCGAGTCGCTTCAGTTCGGCCGTCGCCTTCTCCGTCGCGTCCTTCGTCATGCCGGACATCTCGATGCGCTTCTTCAGCTCATCGATTTCGCTCTTCTCGCCGCGGCCCAGTTCCTTCTGGATCGCCTTGATCTTCTCGTTGAGGTAATACTCTTTCTGCGCCTTCTCCATCTGGCGCTTCACGCGGCCCTGAATCGTGCGATCCACATTCAGCTTCTCGATTTCGATATCGAGCATTTCGGCCACGCGCGTCAGCCGGTCGATCGGATCGAAGATTTCCAGCAGTTCCTGCTTTTCCTCGATCGTGAGCTGCAGATTCGCGCCCACCGTGTCCGCCAGTTTGCCGGGATCGTCCACCCGGATAGCGGCCACCATGGTTTCGTAATTCAGATTCTGGCTGAGCTTTACGTACTGCTCGAACAGCGTCGTCACCCGGCCCGTCAACGCTTCCAGTTGCGGCCCCGGCTCGATGCGGTAGTTGAACGTCCGCACCACGGCCCGGAAAAAGCCCTCTTCATCCGTCACCGACACCACTTTCGCCCGTTCCACACCTTCCACCAGCACCTTGATGTTGCCGTCGGGAAGCTTCAAACTCTGGACGATGTTGACCACGCAGCCCACGCTGTAGATCTCATTCGGCCGCGGTTCGTCGGTCGAGGCATCATGCTGCGTTGCCAGAAAAATTTTCTTGTCGCCCGCCATGGCGTCTTCGAGCGCGCGAACGCTCGATTCCCGCCCCACCACGAACGGCGTCATCATGTACGGAAAAATGACGACGTCTCGAATGGGCATCATCGGGAGACGCCGGGTATCGGATTTATCTTTCGAAGTAAGCATCTATGTCTTCAAGCGGGGAATTCACACAAGAGGCGGCGGCCCTCAAATCCCCCAGACCGCTATAACCGTAACGACCATTATTCTATGTCCCGGCTGCGACCGCGCGGCGCCGGGTCCGGAAAATGATGTACTGATTCTGAGATTATCCCGGGAGCAGGGTGGATTCACCACCACCGGGGGCGTTGCTCGCGTATCGCCGGCGGCTCAGCTCGCCTTCGGCTTTGCTCGCCCGTTCGCCTGCGGCTCAGCCCGCCTTTTCGAGCAGGGTCAGCGTGATCTTCTGCGTCATCACCATTTCCCGCGACACCTGGAATTCCTTCACCTTCTTGTATGACGTCAGGAAATACATGAGATCGAGCATCAGATCTTCCAGAATCATCCGCAGACCGCGCGCCCCCACCTTGCGCTCCAGCGCCAGCGTGGCGATCGCGTCGAGCGCGTCATCGGAGAACCGCAGCCGTACGTTTTCGTATTCGAACAGCCGCTGGTACTGCTTGATGATCGCGTTCTTCGGCCGCGTCAGAATCTGGATCAGCGACGCCTTGTCGAGATCCTCGAGCGTCGCCACCACCGGCAACCGCCCGATGAACTCCGGAATGAAGCCGTAGCGGATCAGATCCTGCGGCTGCAGGTGCTTCAGCAGATCGATATCGCGGCGCTCGCTGATCCCGATCGTCTTCACCTGCTCGCTCTTCGCCTCTTCCTGGTGGAAGCCCATCGACTTCTTGCCCGTCCGTTTGGCGATGATCCGCTCCAGCCCCACGAACGCTCCGCCGCAGATGAACAGAATGTTGGTCGTGTCGATCGGCGTGAATTCCTGGTGCGGGTGCTTGCGTCCGCCCTGCGGAGGAACATTCGCCACAGTTCCTTCCAGAATCTTCAGCAGCGCCTGCTGAACCCCTTCGCCCGACACGTCCCGCGTAATCGACGGGTTCTCATCCTTGCGGCAGATCTTGTCGATCTCGTCGATATAGATGATGCCCTGCTGGCAGCGCTGCACATCGCCGTCGGCCGCCTGCAGCAGCTTCAGGATGATGTTCTCCACATCCTCGCCCACGTAGCCGGCTTCGGTCAGCGTGGTCGCGTCCACAATTGCGAACGGAACGTCCAGAATCCGGGCCAGCGTCTGCGCCATCAGCGTTTTGCCGGTTCCCGTCGGTCCTATTAAAAGGATGTTGGATTTCGCCAGCTCCACTTCAGAATTTCGCATTCGATTCATATGAATGCGCTTCGAGTGGTTATATACGGCCACCGCCAGCTTTCGCTTCGTCGCTTCCTGCCCAATTACGTATTGATCCAGGAAATCTTTGATTTCAAGCGGCTTGGGTATCTTGCTTGAAGTCGACGCGGCCGGCTCCGGCTTGTCGTCCTCCAGAATCGAATTGCATACAGCGATGCACTCGTCGCAGATATAAGCGCGCGGATAATCGCTCGGGGAAGAAATCAGTTTCCCGACAACGTCCTGGCTTTTATGACAGAAAGAACAGCGGAGAGTGTCGTCCGACCCGGCACGCTTCAAGGCAAACTCCTTCTCAGGACGCGGCCGCCGCTTTGAGACCGATCCGGAATGAAACCATTATCGCCTGAGAACTGTAATGTAGCAATCCACCCAGGACCGCCGGCGCCACATAAGCCGGACGGACCGGTTGTGGAAATACCACTACTCACCCGCGCGTGGGTGTCCTTTGCCCCCGTTTTTTAGCCAATTCGTTCGATTTCGTCGGCTCTCGCCTGGGGCTCGGCTTCCCTCGCGCCTCGGAAAGCCACCCGGATCATGGGCGGCGAAACCAGCGTCGTCGCCACGGAGAGAAACACGACTATGGCAAACACGCTGTCCGTCATCACTCCCATCCCGCGGCCAATCTGCGCCACCACCATTCCCACCTCCCCGCGCGGAGCCATCCCCACTCCCACCCGCAGCGCGTCTCTCTTTCCCAGCCGCAGCGCTCCGGCCCCGCAGCCGAGCAGCTTTGCCGCAATCGCCGCCACCAGCAGCACCATCGCCAGCAGAATCGTTCCGCCGTTCGAAAATACCGCCGGGTCGAAGCTCATTCCGATCCCCGCCAGAAAAAACGGCACCAGCAGTTCGGAAACGCCGTTCGTCATCGTGTGAACCCGTTCGCCCACCGTCTCCGACAACGCAACGCCGCCGAGAAACGCCCCGATGATCGCCGCCACTCCCGCATACACAGCCAGCACGGAGAGCCCGAACAGCACCGTCATTGCCAGTGTGAACTGCGCGTCCGCCAGTTGCAGGTTCGCTTCCATGCGCGGCACCATACGGCGCGCCGCATGGTGTCCCCAGATCGCGACGAACAGCGTGAACCCGATCGCCAGCGCCGCCGTCAGCGTCAGTTCCATCCAGTTCATCTGGCCGCGCGCATAACTCGAAACCAGCGCCAGCACGATCAGCCCCAGGATGTCGTCCACCACGGCCGAAGCGAGAATCGTCCGGCTCGCCCGCGCCTCCAGCAGACCGCGCGACGCCAGCACCTCCGCGCTGATCGCCACGCTCGTCGCCACAATCGCCGCTCCGATGAACAGCGCCCCCAGCATCGTCTGCCCCCACGCGAGCGCGATCAGAACTCCAAAAATCATCGAGAGCCCGACGCCGCCGCTCGCCACCGTAAGCGCGGTCGGCCCCAGCCGCAGCAGTTCGGAGGGCTTCACTTCAAGCCCGATGCGAAACAGCAGGAACATCACCCCCAGCTCCGAAAGCGCCGAAAGCACGTCCCCCGGCTGAATCCACCCCAGCACGTGCGGCCCGATCAGAACGCCCGCCAGAATCTCTCCCACGATTCCGGGCTGCTTCATGCGTTCGAACAACTCGCGCACCAGCTTCGCGGACGCAAAAACCGCCAGCATCCCGAGCGGGACGCGCGCTGCTTCCGACATCGCGGATCCGGCCATCATCCACTCCATCGCAGCATGATTTGTGTTCACGTACAACACTCGCGCCGCTGGAAATGGCGTTCGATTCGCGCCGCTACACTGAATGCGTGCCGGCCCTGACATTCAATGAAGCCCGCGCCACCGTGCTCCGCGAACTCACTCGCGAAGCCGCTCTCCCGCCCCTCGAGACGGTCGCGCTGGAACTCGCCGCAGGCCGCATTCTCGCCCAGGACGCGCCAGCCGATCGCGATTTTCCGCCCTTCCACCGCTCCATGCGCGACGGCTTCGCGGTTCGCGCAGCGGATCTGCCTGGCACACTGCGGCTCACCACCGAGATCCGCGCAGGCCAGCGCTCCGAAGCCGCCCTGAACGCGGGCGAGGCCATCGAGATCATGACCGGCGCTCCCGTTCCCCCCGGCGCCGATGCCGTCGTGATGGTCGAGCACTGCATGCGCGAAGGCGATTGGGTGCGCATCGGTGGCGCCGTCGAGCAAGGCGCCAACATCGCGCCACGCGGCTCGGAAGCGCGTGAAGGCGACGCTCCGCTGGTCCGCGGTTCCCGGCTCGATTACCCCGGTATCGCCTGGCTCGCCGCCAACGGCCTCGGCAGCGTGCCGGTCTTCGCGCGGCCCCGCGTCGCCATTGTCAGCACGGGCGACGAAATCGTCGAAATCGCCGAAACGCCCGAGCCGCATCAGATTCGCAATTCCAACCTTTGGTCCATCGCGTCTCAGGTGACGCGCGCCGGCGGCGCCGCCGTCCGTTGTCCCATCGCCCGCGATACGAAGGAACACACGCGAGTCGTGATCGAACAGTCCCTCGACTGCGACATGCTGCTGCTGTCCGGCGGCGTCTCGGCGGGCAAATATGACGTCGTCGAATCCGTTCTCGCCGATCTCGGCGCCGAGTTCTTTTTCGACCGCGTGCTCATCCAGCCCGGTGCGCCGCTCGTGTTCGGACGTGTGCGCGGCAGGTTCTTCTTCGGCCTGCCCGGCAATCCCGTCAGCGGAATGGTGACGTTCGAAATCTTCGCCCGCGCCGCTCTCCAGATCCTTAGCGGCGCCACCGAAACCCCGCTCCCCTTCACGCTCGCGCGGCTCGCCAGCGCCTTTCGTCACAAGCCGGGTCTCACGCGCTTTCTCCCGGCGCGGATCGATCAATGCGAAGTGGCTCCGCTCAAATGGAGCGGCTCCGGCGATATCGCTTCCCTGTGCCGCGCCAACGCATATCTCGTCGCCGAACCCGACCACCCCGACTACGCTCCGGGCGATCTGATTCAGGTACTTCCTCTTTGACCTTCTACGAATTCTTCGCCGGCGGCGGCATGGCCAGGCTCGGCCTCGGCCGCGGCTGGGACTGCGCCTTCGCCAATGAGTGGTGTGAGAAGAAGGCGCATTCGTACCGCGCCCGCTTCGGCGGCCGTGAATTGCGCGTCTGCGACATCGCCTCGCTCACGCCAAACGACCTTCCCGGCCACGCCGATCTCGCCTGGGCATCTTTCCCCTGCCAGGATTTATCGCTCGCCGGAAACGGCGCGGGTCTGGCCGGCAGGCGCAGCGGAACCTTCTGGGCCTTCCATCGGCTCATGTGCGGTCTCGGCGCACGCCGGCCGCGCCTCATCGTGCTCGAAAACGTCACCGGCCTTCTCACCTCGCACCACGGTCAGGATTTCCGCGCGATCGTAAGCGCCCTCCACGCCGCGGGTTACCGCGCAGGCGCGCTGGTCATCGATGCCGTGCATTTCGTGCCGCAGTCGAGGCCACGATTGTTCATCGTCGCCTGCCGCGGAGAGGAGATTCCACCCGAATGCCTGCAAAGCGGTCCGTCCGAACCGTGGCATCCGCCCCGTCTGGTCGCTGCCTGCAGCGCCGCTGGCAC
>DAIDJK010000551.1 GCA_027450225.1 Bryobacterales bacterium
GATCGGATTCCAGCCTGGCTATCGCCTCTTCGCCGTTGTGCGCGAACACGAAGGTCATCTCGCCCGCGCGCACCTGTTTGCGAAACCGCTGAATGATCAGCGGCTCGAGATCAGGTTCGTCATCCACTACAAGGATCTTCACCTTCATACCTGCCCGCTGTTTTTCGCTGCTTTCGGCAGTACGATCCGGAATCGGGCAAAGCGGCCCGGCTCGCTTTCCACGGTGAACGAGCCGTCATGCGCCCGCACCACATCGAAACTGATGGAAAGCCCCAGCCCGGTTCCGGCGCCGGCCGGTTTGGTGGTGAAGAACGGATCGAAAATCTTCTTCTGCGCCTCCGCCGGAATGCCGTTTCCGTTGTCTTCAATTTCAATCGCCACGCAGTCGCCCTCCATGCGCGTCTTCGCGAGGAGGCGCGGAGCGTAGTCGCCCCCGGACGTCTTTTGCTTCTCCGCCATGGCGTCAAACGCATTATTGGCGACGTTCAGCAGCACGCGGCTGATGTCGTCCGTCCGCACGGGAATCGAGGGCAGGGAAGCGTCGAGATCCATGCGGACGTCCACATTGAATTCCCGGTCGTGCGCGCGCCGCCCATGGTAAGCGAGATTTACCGCCTCCGCCACCAGCGCATTCACGTCGGCCGGTTCGCGCGGTCCGGATTGCGCGCGCGCATGCAGCAGCATCCCCCGCACGATCCTGTCCGCGCGCTTGCCATGGTTTTCGATGCGGTCCACGTTCTCGCCGATCGTATTCAGCAGATATGCCACCTCCCCGGTATCGGGATCAGGCTTACCCAGTTCCGCGCGCAGATCCCGGGCTGCTTCTTTCGCCAGCTGAGCGAAGTTGTTGATGAAGTTCAGCGGATTCTTCAGCTCATGCGCGATGCCGGCGGTGAGCTGGCCAAGCGAGGCGAGTTTTTCCTGTGTGACCAGCCGGTCCTGCGCGCGCCGCAGATCGTCCAGTGCCTGCTCGAGTTCGCGCGCATATGTGGTCTCTTTGTCGCGCAGGCGTTTCTTCTCGAGCGTCGCGCCGATCCGCGCCCGCAGCAGAACGGTGTCGAACGGCTTCGGAACGTAGTCCTCCGCGCCCATCTGGATGCAGCGGATCGCCGCCGAATTCTCGTCGAGCGCCGAGATCACGATCACCGGAATATTTTGCCAGGTTTCGGATTCGCGCATTTGTTTCAGCACGTCGAATCCGTTCATGCCCGTCATCATCACGTCGAGAAGCACGAGATCGAAGCCGCGTGCGCGGAGCAGATTCAGGCATTCGTCGCCGCTCGAAGCAATGGTTACCGAGTAACCCTCGCGTTCCAGCATGCGCTGCAGCAGCTGGCGGTTGTCGGGGTTGTCATCCACGCCGAGGATGGTCCCGCGGCTGCCGGCTTCGCCTGCGGCGGCTTCCCGCGGGGGCGCCGCATGTTCGCCCGCGTCCGGACCGCCAGCCACGAAGGATAGGAGCCGTTCCGCCGCCTGCTGCATGCGGCGCACATCATCCCGGTAATCCGGCCCGATCGTGCCGGAAAGAACATAGAGTTCGTTCAGAGTCCGGTCGTCCTTCAAGGATTCGCGGGCTTCTTCCACCGTGATGGCCGACTGCAGCGCGTGCGCCTGCTCACGCGCCCGCGCCACGATCTCCCGGATCACCGCCGCGCCCGCGCCGCCGGTTTCCTCATTCGCGTCCATCGCTTCAAGCAGCATCTCGCCATAACCGATCAGGTGATTCAGCGGCGTCCTCAGATCGTGCCGAACGGTCGAAGAAAGGGACTGCATGTGCTACCAGAGGTGGTAATAACCATCGCGCCGCGCCAGTTCCACGGGCACGCCGAAAAGCTCCTGCAGATTGGGGGCCGTCAGCATCGACTCTTTGGTCCCATCGCCGGCGATCCGGCCGCCGCGCATGAAAATCACGCGATCGATCTCCGGAATGATGTCGGAAAGGTGATGCGTCACCAGCAGAATCCCGATTCCCGATCGCGCCAGTTTGCGAACCAGCTCACGCAATTCATGCTGCGCGAAAAGATCGAGGCTGGTGGATGGCTCATCGAGCAGCAACGCCCGGGGATCGTGGACCAGCGCGCGGCCGATCAGCATGCGCCGCGCTTCGCCGGATGACATTTCATCCACCGGTTTATTCGCCAGGTGCGGCGCCTCGAGCATGGTGAGAACTTCGCCGGTCTTCGCGCGCATGGCCTCCGTCACGTGATGATTCGGCCAGATGCCGATGCTGGCGAAGTATCCCGACAGCACGACGTCGAAGCCCGTGATCTCGCGCGTGCACTGCGCCATCAGATCGTTCGAAACGATGCCCAGCATCCGGCGCAGATCGAAAATGTCCCACGCCGATTCGCCAAGTATCGAAATCGACGAATCCGGCCGCATCAGCGGGTAGCATTCGCGCGTGATCGTCTTGATCAGCGTCGATTTTCCGCAGCCGTTCGGGCCGAGTATCGCGATATGCTCGCCGGGCCCGATGGTGAGGCTGATGTCTTTGAGCGCGGTGTTCGGCCCGCGCATAACGGTGACGTTTCTGAGTTCGAGAAGAGGTGATTGCGGCGTTTCGGGCACTAAAATTAATATCTACTGCGGCCCTCCGCGGCGAAGGAGATCGATACATGGCACTCTCTGCGAGAAATCAGCTGCCCGGCGTCATCGAGCAGATTCAACTCGGCTCGATCATGGCGCACATCGTGGTGCGCATCGGCGATAACGTAGTCGAAAGCGTGATTACGCGTACCAGCGCGGAAGAAATGGGCCTCAGGATCGGGGATCAGGTTCGGGTGATCGTGAAATCGACTGAGGTGATGATCGCGAAGGACTGACCGCGCCGATATGATGGGGCTTCGATGAAGCCGGCCGTTCTCGTTGCCATACTTGTTGCGCCTCTGCTCGCCCAGCAGGCAGAGCGCCCGCTGCACCTGATCCCTCCGCCTGGCGTGCAGGTCTCTGAAGCGGATCAGCGCCAGCTTCGCGCCGGTCTCGACCGGCTCACGGCCCGCATGGACGCGATCCGGTCGAATCCGGCGTGGCCCGATGTCGAGATCTTTCGCAAAGCGGTCGCCTATGCGCTGGATGGTAACGAGTTCTTTTCGCCGGAGGACGTGTTCAAAGCCAAACAGTTGGTTCGCATCGGGACCGAGCGGGCCGAGCAACTCGCGCGCGGCGAAACGCCGTGGGCAAACCGGCCTGGCGTCACCGTTCGCGCGTATGTTTCGAAGATCGACGGCAGCGTTCAGCCCTATGGCCTCGTGCTGCCGCCCGGATTCGCGCCGGACCGTCCCCACCGCTGGCGCCTCGATACGTGGTTCCACGGCCGCAGCGAAACTCTGAGCGAAGTCAATTTCCTCTGGGACCGGCTGAATAATCCCGGCCAGTTCACGCCGCGCGACACCATCGTGCTCCATCTCTATGGCCGCTACTGCAACGCCAGTACTTTTGCCGGCGAGGTGGATCTCTTCGAAGCGCTCGACGACGTGAAAAGCCACTACGAAATCGATCCGAATCGCATCCTGATTCGCGGTTTCAGCATGGGCGGCGCTTCGGCCTGGCACATCGGCGCGCACTACGGCACGGATTTCGCGGGCGTGGCCCCGGGAGCCGGATTTGCCGAAACCATGGAGTTCACGCATCAGGCGCAGCGTGGCGTTCAACTCAACTGGTTCGAAGAGAAGTTGCTGCACCTCACCAACGCGACGGATTACGCGGAGAACTTCTTCAATGTGCCCGTTGTCGCGTACAACGGCGACAAAGACCCGCAACGCCAGGCGGCGGACATCATGGAGCGCAACCTGGCCGAAGAGGGCCTTACGCTGGCGCGTGTGTGGGGCCAGAATATCGGCCACGCGTATACGCCCGCGGCCATAGTTCAGATCGACAGGATAATGGACGCGATAGCCGCGAAAGGGCGCGTCGAATATCCGAAGGAAGTCCGCTTCACCACCTGGACGCTGAAGTTCAACCGCATGCGATGGGTGGTGGTCGATGGCCTCGAGAAGTCGTGGAGCCGCGCGCGCGTGGAGGCTACCCTCGACAACGATCATGCGATTCGGGCGACGACATCGAATATCCGCGCCATCTCATTCGAGATGGGCTCCGGGGCCGGGGTGATGAATCCGGCGATGCGCGTCAGCGTCGTTCTCGACGGCCAGACGATTTCCGCGCCCGCTCCGCTCACTGACGGTTCATGGACGGCGCACTTCCACAAAGAAGGCGCGAAATGGGCCCTCGGCGCCGAACCCGACGCAGCTCTTCTCAAACGCCACGATCTGCAGGGGCCGATCGACGACGCTTTCATGGACAGCTTCCTTATGGTGAATCCGACTGGCTCGCCGATGAATCAGACGGTGGGCAGTTGGGTCCGGTCCGAAGAAGAGCATGCGATCAGACTCTGGCGTACGCAGATGCGGGGCGACGCGCGGGTGAAGGACGATACGGCCGTGACGGACGCCGACATTGCGTCCAGCAATCTGGTGCTCTGGGGCGACCCCGCGAGCAACAAGGTGCTGGCGCGTATCGCGGACAGATTGCCGATTCAATGGACGGCTGAATCCGTGTCGCTCGGCCCGGGCCGCACATTCCCGTCTTCGACCAACGCGCTCGTGATGATCTATCCAAATCCGCTGAACCCGAAAAAATACGTGGTGCTCAACAGCGGCATCACCTTCCGCGAGTACGCCGAATCGAACAATGCGCTGCAGATCGCGTACCTGCCGGACTACGCTGTTATCGACCTCACTACTCCGCCGGGGCCGCGCTGGCCGGGCAAGCTGGCGGTTGCGGGATTTTTCGGGGAAAAATGGCAATTGCTGCCGGACGACGGGAAATGACCGCGCATCTGCCGCCATCGCTCTGCTTTCCCGTCCCTGTGCGACAGTATTAGCGGAGTTCCCATGCAGGAAGCCGTAATTATCGATTGCCTCCGCACGCCCGCGGGCAAAGCGCCGCGCGGCGCGCTGCGCAATACGCGTCCGGACGATCTCGCCGCGATTGTGATCCGCGCGCTGCTCGAAAAATACCCGCAGGTCAACAAAGAAGATGTCGAGGATGTGATTCTCGGCTGCGCCATGCCCGAGGGCGAATCCGGCAGCAACATGGCGCGCATCGCCGCTCTTCGCGCCGGCCTGCCCGATTCCACTACGGGCGTCACCATCAATCGATTCTGCAGTTCCGGCCTGCAGTCGATCGCAATGGCCGTGGATCGCATTCGCGGCGGTGGCGCGCACGTCCTGATCGCAGGGGGCGCCGAATCCATGAGCCTGATTCCCATGGGCGGCGTGAAACCCGCGCCGAATCCGTGGTTTGTGGATCACCGCCCGGAGGTCTACCTCAGCATGGGCCTCACCGCCGAAGAACTGCGCAGGCGGTTTGATGTGTCGCGCGAAGATGCCGACGCGTTCGCATATCGCAGCCATCAGAACGCCGTTGCCGCCCAGCAATCCGGGCGTTTCGACGACGAAATCGTACCGGTGCGCATCGAAACCGCCGTGCTGAACGGCGGCGCGAAGCCGAAGATCGAACAGACGGTGTTTGCGAAAGACGAAGGTCCGCGCGCGGATACATCGCTTGAAGCACTGGCGAAACTGAAGCCCGTTTTCCACGCGCAGGGCGCGGTCACGGCCGGCAATTCTTCGCAGATGAGCGATGGGGCCGCGGCGGCGCTGGTGATGTCCGAATCGAAAGCGCGCGAACTTGGTCTGAAACCGAAGGCGCGCCTGGTCAGTTTCGCTACAGCGGGAGTGCCGCCGGAGATCATGGGCATCGGTCCGGTTGTCGCGATCCCGAAGGCCCTGAAACTCGCCGGCATCGGTCTGGGCCAGATCGACGTAATTGAACTCAACGAAGCGTTTGCCGCGCAGGCGCTCGCCGTGATCCGCGCCGCTGAACTCGATATGACGAAGGTGAACGTGAACGGCGGCGCCATAGCGCTTGGCCATCCGCTGGGTTGCACTGGCGCGAAGCTTACCGCCACCATCCTTCGTGAAATGGAGCGCCGCGGCAGCCGCTACGGACTTGTGACCATGTGCATCGGCGGCGGCCAGGGGGCCGCCGGGGTTTTCGAGCGTCTGAATTAGGGCCGCAATCGAGGAGGTTCCAATGGCAACTGCACTTTCCAACGCCGTTCAAAGACGCGCCGGCGGATCGTTCCTGATCGAAGATCAGTCGGCCGCCGAGGTTTTCACGCCCGAAGACTTCACTCCGGAGCATCTCGCCATCGCTCGTACCGCGCGCGAGTTCTTCGATAAGGAAGTTGCGCCCAATCTCGAAGCCATCCAGCACGGCGATCGCGACCTGGCCGTCTCGCTTCTCCGCAAAGCGGCCGCGCTCGGGCTCGAAGCCGTCATCACGCCTGAGCGCTACGGCGGCATGGAGATGGATCTGGTCTCGATGATGATCGTCGCCGAGCAGTTCGCGCGCGATGGCTCATTCGCCGGATGGCACGGAGCCCACGCGGGCATTGGTACCTTGCCGCTGCTGCTGTTCGGAACCGAAGAACAGAAGCAGAAGTATCTTCCGCGTCTGTCGAGCGCCGAACTCGTCGCGGCGTATTGCCTGAGCGAACCGCAGGCCGGTTCCGATGCGCTTGCCGCCAAAACCCGCGCGGATCTTGCGCCGGACGGCGGCGAATACATCCTCAACGGCCAGAAGATGTGGATCACAAACGGCGGCAAAGCGGGGCTGTTCACGGTCTTCGCGAAGATCGGCGGCGAGCAGTTTTCCGCCTTCCTCGTCGAACGCGATTACCCCGGCGTCTCCACCGGCGCGGAAGAGAAGAAGATGGGCATCAAGGGCAGTTCCACCACGCCCGTTTTCCTCGATAACGTCCACGTGCCCGCATCGAATCTTCTCGGTGAACCCGGCCGCGGCCACATCATCGCGTTCAATATCCTGAACCTCGGCCGTCTGAAACTTGGCCCATTCGCCATCGGCGGCATGAAAAACGTGCTGCAGGCGTCGCTCGCTTATGCGAAGGAGCGCAAGGCGTTCGGGCACTCGATTTCGGATTTCGGCGTCATCCGCCACAAGCTTGCCGAAATGGCCGTCCGCATCTTCGCGACCGAATCCATCAGCTGGCGTACCAGTGGACTGATCGAAGGGCATCTGGAAGGCTTCTCGTGGGATGAACCGGACGCCGCCCGGCGGATGATGAAAGCCGTGGAAGAATTCGCCGCCGAATGTTCGATGGTGAAGGTCTACGCCTCCGAAGCGCTCGATTATGTGGTGGATGAAGGCGTGCAGATCCACGGCGGCTACGGCTACCATCAGGACTATGCCGTTGAGCGCGCCTATCGCGATTCGCGCATCAATCGCATCTTCGAGGGCACGAACGAAATCAACCGGCTTCTCACCACCGGTATGCTGCTCAAACGCGCGCAGCAGGGCCGCCTGGCGCTGGTGAAGGCCGCGAAATCGCTGATGGATGAAATCCTTTCCGGGCCCTCGCTGGGCGCCGACGGCGAATCAGAAGAGCATCGTCTCGTTCACAACGCGAAGAAGGTGGCATTGCTCTCGATGGCGCAGGCATTCGAGAAATTCGGCGCCGCCATGGAGCAGCAGCAGGAGGTGCTCTCCGGCATCGCCGACATCGTGATGGAAGTTTTCGCGATGGAATCCTCGCTGCTGCGCGTCGAAAAACACGCCAAAGCCGGAAGTGTTGGCCGGGACATGGTGACGGTGCTTCTTCGCGAATCGATGGCGCGCATCGAGATCTCCGCGCGTGAGGTGCTGGCCGCGTGCTCCGAGGGGGACGCGCTTCGGTCCGCCCTGGCCGTGCTTCGCCGCTTCGCGAAATACGATCCGGTCAATTCGATCGCGCTGCGGCGCTCGATCGCCGAACGCCTGCTCAGCGCCGGCCACTACGTTGTCTGATTCGCCGCGCAGCCAGTCGAGGATCATCGTCACGGTCGGTCTGCCCGGCTCGGGTAAATCGACCTGGCTGCGTGGCATCGGCGCAAATCCAATCTCGAGCGATGCAATCCGCGTGCAACTCAGCGATGACGAATCGAACCAGACGATTCATTTCCGCGTCTTCGCGACCATGCGCTATCTGCTTCGGCAGCGCATCGCCATTCGCCGCCCCGAGACATACATCGACGCGACCAATCTGACCCGGCGCGATCGGAAGCCGTGGCTGGAAATCGCGCGCTGGTACGGCTGCGCGATCGAGGCCGTCTGGTTCGATGTGCCGCTCGCAATCTGCAAAACGCGCAATGCGGCCCGCGGCCGCGTGGTGCCCGAGCATGCGCTGGATCTGATGTCCGCGAAACTCGTCCCGCCGTCGATCGAGGAAGGCTTCGCGCGCGTTGAAGCGATCACAACGTAGAGATCTCCCGCACCCCACGCTGAAACACGTCGCACGGCGTCAGCAAACTCAGCACAAGATAGCCAGACCGCTCGAAATCGTAGAAGTAGCCTGGCTGCACCAGAACATGGCGCTCGCGCAGCAGCCGCTCCGCCGTCTCTTCCTCCGGCAAGTTCGGCGGCAGCGCCGCAATCGCATACCAGCCCGCATCCGCATCCAGCACCCTTAAGGCGCCCTTTGCCACCGCCAGATTCCGCGCCACGCGCGCCCGAATCTGCCCCTGCACCGGCCCGCGCAACCCGAGCAACGATTCCACCGCGCACTGCACCGGCGTTCCGGCCGAAAGATACGTGTCCGCGATAATTTCCAGCCGTTCGAGCGCTGCCCCAGCCTCCGGACCTTCCGCAATCATCCACGCCAGCTTCATCTGCGGCAGGCCCACCGTTTTTGAGAGACCGTTCAGACGAAATACATTCGCCGGGCCGGGCGCGGCGCGGCTTGCCGCGGTTCCGTCCCAGCCGTAGTCCGCAAACACCTCATCCGAGATGATCGCCAGTCCTCGCTCCGCGCAAATCTCCTCCAGTTCCTCCCATTCATGCGGCCTGACATAGTTCCCGGTCGGATTGTTGGGATTCACCACCACCACGGCGCGCGTGCGCTCCGTGATTGCTTCGCGCAGCGTGTGAAAGTCGATGAACCAGCCGTGGTCATGGAACAGTCCGTAATGCCGCATCTCGACGGATTCCAGCGCCGCCAGATGCTCGAACAGCGGGTAAGACGGCCTCGGCGCCACCACCTGATCTCCCGGATCGCACAGCAGCTTGAAGAGCCACGAATAGAGCTCGCTCGTGCTCGCCGCCAGCGCCACACGCTCATACGGCGCGTTGAACATTCCTGCGATCGCCGCGCGCGCGAACGGCAGCCCAAACGGTTCCGGTTCGTATCGCAGCGCGCGCTCCTGCGCCAGTGAATCCAGAACCCCTGGGGGATATTCGATGCCCGCCCGTGTGGGATTCGATTCCGTCAAATCCAGAATCGGTTCGCCCGCCCGCCGCTTCTCTTCAAGCAGTCGCGCCAGCGCGTTCGGCCGCAGATCCTCCGGTACTCGTTTCGAAAATCTCAAGCGCGCGACCTGTAGATCCACGCCGGCTCGCCGTTCACCTGGATTTCCACCCGCTCATATTCGTCACCTTCATATTCATCGAGCGCCGAAAGCAATTTTGCAGGCTCGCGCATCCGGTACAACTCGCCCTGCACCACGCCATCTCCATCCGGCGCAAATGCCGTATACTCCCCCACGGCCCGCAGCGACCCGCGCACTTCCGCCGGACCCACAAAGTCGGACCCTGCCCGCAGCAACCGCGCATAGTTGTTCTCGAAACCGCTCCGCAGCGTTCCGTAGACGAACAACAGATCGGGCATCGATATAGTATTGCGTGAGCGCCGCGGGCGGCCGTTGTGCGCGTTACATGATGAATCATGCCTGACTGGAAAGCCCTCGCGAAGGCCCGCGAACTCAACATCCCATCGGACGCGATCGATCGCATCTCACCCGCGCTCGACCAGCTTCACGCTGCTTTCACTCCGCTGCTCGCAAAAATCCCGCATACAACCGAGCCTGCAATCGTCCTTTCCGAATCCGCCGTTTTTGGTGAGTCCGGGCAATGACGATCACGGAAGCCGCCGCCGCGCTTCGGTCGCGCAAAGTCTCCGCGGTCGAACTCGCCCGCGATTCCCTCCGCGCCATCCATCGCGAACAGCCGCGCCTGAACGCATTCATCACCGTCACCGAAGAACTTGCGCTCGAGCAGGCTCGCCGCGCCGATGATGAACTGGCGCGCGGCATCGATCGCGGTCCGCTGCACGGCATCCCATACGCGCTCAAAGACGTTTACGCCACTCGTGGAATCCTCACCACCTGCGGTTCGAAGCTCTTTGCCGATTACATCCCCGATTACGACTGCGCCGTTTACGAACGCCTCACCGGCGCCGGCGCCGTTCTGCTGGGCAAGACCGGCCTGCACGAACTCGCCTATGGCATCACCAGCAACAACCCGCACTTCGGGACTATACGCAACCCGCGCGATCCCAAACGCATTCCCGGCGGGTCGAGTGGCGGGTCGGGCGCGGCGGTCGCCGCCGGCATGGTCTTCTTCGCTCTCGGCTCCGACACCGGCGGCTCCATCCGCATTCCCGCGGCCTATTGCGGATGCGCCGGCATCAAACCGACCTCCGGCCGCGTCAGCCGTTTCGGCGTGCTCCCGCTCGATTTCTCGCTCGACCACATGGGCCCGATCACGCGCACTTCCCGCGATTCCGCCCTCGTGCTCAACGCCATCGCCGGTTTCGACGCCCGCGACGACACTTCTTCGAAGCACGCGGTCGACAACTATGCCGCGTTTCCGGAAGACCCCTCGCTCTCGTCCTTCCGCATCGGCGTGCCGCAGAACTTCTTCAACCAGCGGCTCCTCCCGGAAGTCAGCGCGGCATTCGACGGCGCGCTCGAGCGCGCCCGCTCGCTCGGCGCCACTCTGGTCCCCGTCCACGTTCCGGACCCCGCTGAGATCAACGCAGCCGGACGCATCATCCTTCTGAGCGAGGCGTCCGCCGTCATGCAGCGCTTCGCCGATCGCCGTGCTGACTTCGGTTCCGACGTCCGCGCGCTCCTCGACCAGGGCGCCCTTCTCTCCGCCACCGATTACATCAACGCACAGCGCCTTCGCCGCGTCTGCCAGCGCGAGTTCGCGCAGTTGTGGCGCAGCGTTGACGCAATCCTCACGCCCACTGCGCCAATCGGGCCGCCTCTCATCGGCCAGCAAACCATTTCAATTCAGGGCCTGGATGAGGACGTTCGCCTTGCGACGACGCGCTTCGTTCGTCCAATCAACGTACTGGGAATACCGGGACTCTCGGTGCCAATGACACAGGGCAGCTTCATCGGCGGCTTGCAGATTCTCGGTAAACCTTTCGCTGAGTCGCGCGTATTGCAAATAGGTTCAGCTTTGGAGGTAGTCCCGGCGCCGTAGTACTAAGCGGGCAACACTACCTCTGTGTGGGAATTGAGAGCACTATTCCCGCCACTCTTCCAAAAATAGAATTGCCGCCCGGCTTTCTTGCCTTCTGGTCTTTATTTCTCAATTAGTTGCGATGCCTTCGCTTTGGCGTCCGGTTTGCAACAATAGCGCAACATGATGACAGGACCAGTGAGACTGTGGCGCAGCGCCGCGATCATCGTCGCGTCGCTCGTGCTCACGGCTACAGCAGGTTTCGCGCAGTTGACCAGCGGCGACGTGACCGGCGTTGTGCAGGATCCCTCCGGCGCTGCCGTTCCGAACGCAACCATCGTCGCCACCGACATCGCGACCGGCGTGAAGACCACGCTAACATCCAATGCTTCCGGTGAATATCACTTCGCCAACCTTCATATCGGAACCTACGATCTGACCGCGTCGGCTTCCGGATTCGCCCCCAGCACCGTCAGGGGACTCGGTGTTGAACTCAACAAGATCGTTACGGCCAACATTACGCTGCAGATCGGCCAGACCACCAGCACGGTCGAGGTGACTGAAGCTGCTGCCGCGATCGATACCTCAACCGCGCAGATCACGGGCAACTTCAACTCCCGCGACGCCGAAGAACTCCCGTCCACCTCCACGGGGTCCGGCGTGATCAATATGTCGCTGCTGCAGGGTGGCGTGGCCACGAGCGGCGCAACCGGCGCCGGCACCGGCCCGAGCATCGGTGGAACCCGCCCCTTCTATAACAACTTCACCATCGAAGGCATCGATACCAACAATCGGGGGGTCACCGGCCCTGTCGTCACGGTGCCCAATGATGCCGTCGGCGAGTTCACCCTCATCTCGAATCAGTTTGCGCCTGAGTTCGGCCACTCTTCCGGCGGCCAGTTCAACACCGTGGTCAAAGGCGGCACCAACGAATTCCATGGCATGGCCTATGAATATTTCCAGAACCGTAATCTGAATGCGGCCGACAATCTGAATTACGTTCAGGACAACCCGCTGCATCCGCGGTACGACAACAACCGGTTCGGCGGCAACGTCGGCGGCCCGATCATGAAGAACAAGCTGTTCTTTTTCGTCGATTACGAATACAACCCGATCGGCAACAGCGCTTCGGGCGGCGCTGTCTTCGCGCCCACGGCGGCGGGATGGAATACCCTCGCCGGAATGTCCGGAATCAACCAGACCAGTCTCAATCAGCTCAAGAAGTATCTCGGCACCGCTGGTACAGCGGCGGACCCTGCCACGACGCCCTTCGGCGCATATCCGCTGGTCGGTCCCGGAAACTCCTCGCTCGGTCTGCAG
>DAIDJK010000552.1 GCA_027450225.1 Bryobacterales bacterium
CCCGCGCCTGCTGCCGGTCAAAGTCACGAACGGCGAGATGTAATCTCGGGATCAGGCCGAATGTCCGGGCAGGTACCTGCGTGTCCTCCGCTGGGACAGCAAACCTGCTAACGCAAGGAAACTTTCAACATGACGTGCGCCGGAGACAAACGCAGAGGTTAACTATTGCTCCCAGCCGCCGCCGAGCGCCTGGTATACCTGAACCAGACTGAGCCGTTCCGCCAGTTGTGCTTGCGCAACGCCTATTTCGGCCGAATAGTAATTGGTCTGGTTCGTAAGTACTTCAAGGTAGCTCGCCGCTCCGCCCCGGTACCGCAAATCGGAAAGCCTGGACGCATCCCGCGCAGCGGCGGCAAACTGTTGCTCGTGTTCGCGGTATTGACGGTATTTCTGGAATGCGACCAGCGCATCAGAGACCTGCTGCATGGCGTTCAATATCGTCTGCCGGTAGGTAAGAAGGTATTGCTGCTCCTGCGCTTCCGCCATGCGAAGGTTGGATTTCAGCCGTCCCGCATTGAAAATCTGCTGCGTGATGCCGGGAGCCAGCGTATAAATCAGCGGATTGCCTGCGAACAGCCCCCCGAGCGTCCGGCTGCCCAACCCGCCGGTCGCCGTAAGACTGAACTGTGGGAAGAACTGAGCGCGCGCCACTCCGATATCCGCATTCGCCGCCACAAGTTGTTGCTCCGCAGCCCGGATATCCGGCCGCCGTTCGAGCAACCTTGAAGGCACCCCGGCCGGAATCGCCTCCGGCAAGGGTTCCTGAACCAGTTCACGTCCGCGGGGAATTGCTTCGGGATTCTTTCCCGTCAGCGTGCTGATCGCGTTCTCCGTCTGCGCGATCTGCCGTTCCAGATCCGGTATCGAAGCCGCCGCGGTTTCCACAAGCTGCTGCGATTGCCTTACGTCCTCCAATGTTCCGGCTCCGCCGTTCAGCAGCGTCTCGGTCAGTTGCAGCGACTCCTGTCTTGAAGCGAGCGTCTGGCGCGAGATATTCAGTTCCAGATCGAGTGCCCGCAGATCGAAGTAGTAGGTGGCGATATTCGCCACCATGGCTGCGATCACTTCCTTCTGGCTCCACTCGCTGGCGAGCATCTGCGCTCGCGCCGCCTCGGTCGCGCGCCGGTACTGCCCCCAGAAATCCGCCGTCCAGCTGAAGTTCGCCACCAGTTCGAAGTAATTGAATGCAAATCCGGGAACCCGCTCGCTGAAGTAACCTGCCGTTCCACTTACATTCGGAAACTGGTCGGCGCGGGTAATGCCCACCGGCGCCCGCGCCTGAAGTACGCGCGCGGCGGCGATCCGAATGTCATAGTTATTCTGCAGCCCTGTCCGGATCAGCTTCTGAAGCTCTTCGTCGCGGTAAACGTTCCACCACTTTTCGTCGCCCAGCGAGGCCGCGCCGTTCTCCGCCGCCGGTCCGCGGTACGCCGCTGGCAGAGCAGCATCCGGGCGTTTGTAGTTCGGCCCCACGGTACAACCGGCGAGCACCAGACAGGCAAACCCGATGGCGGCGCGTCTCATGCCGGCTGTTCGCCTCCTCCCGGCTGCGGCTCCGGTGGGCGCGTCGGCTTCTGCTTCCGCACGCGATGCGATATCTTCTCCACCACGTCGAAGGTGACTGGAATGAGGAAAATCGCGAGCAGCGTCGCCGCCAGCATTCCGCCGATTACCGCTGTTCCGAGAATCTTCCGCGATACCGCGCCGGAGCCTTTGGCCGTCCACAACGGCACGCAGCCCAGCACGAACGCGAACGCTGTCATAAGGATCGGACGCAGCCGGATTCTCCCCGCAATCAGCGCCGCTTCCTCGATGCTCTTGCCGCGCTCATACTCGCCTTTGGCGAATTCCACGATCAGAATCGCATTTTTCGCCGAAAGCCCGATCAGCATCACAAGCCCGATCTGGGCATAAACATCGTTATCGAAAGCGCGGCTCCAGAGCGCCAAATAGGCCCCGAATACTGCGATGGGAGTGCCGAGCAGCACGCTGAACGGCAGCGACCAGCTTTCATACTGCGCGGCCAGAATCAGAAACACAAATACAAGCGACAGGCCAAATATCGCCATAGCTGGCACGCCCTCGGACGCCTTCTGTTCCTGAAAAGACATGCCGCTGTAGTCGTATCCCATCTGGCGCGGCATCGTTTGAGCGAAGGTTTGCTCGAGCGCCGCCATCGCCTGGCCTGAGCTGTATCCCGGCGCGGCGGCCGCATTGATTTGCGCTGCGTGATACTCGTTGTAACGCATCGTGAACTCGGGGCCGGTGATGGATTTCATCCTGGTGACGGCGCTGAGCGGGACCATCTGACCTCTCGAATTCGTCACGTAGAACTGCCCCACATTCGACGCCTGAGTGCGGAACTGTCCTTCGGCTTCCACATAGACCTGCCATTGACGCCCGAATTCGTTGAAGTAATTCACCAGATAACCGCCCATGAAAGCCTGCAGGGTGGCATACACGTCCGAAATGTTCATCTGCTGGCGTTCTACCTTGGCGCGGTCCACATCGGCGAACTCCTGCGGCACGGTCGGAAGATAAGTTGTCGATACCCCAACCAGTTCGGGCCGCTTGCGCGCGGCGTCGAGAAACTTGTTCACGTTATCCGTAAGGAACGAGAGGTCCGCCCCGGAACGGTCCTCGAGAATGAACGTCACGCCGCCCGACGTACCGACGCCCGGAATCGAAGGTGGAGAGAACGAGAAGGCAATGCCGTCGCGTACCTGCCCCATCTTTTCGGCGATGCTGTTGCGAATCGCAGTGTATTGTTCGTTATCCGCCTTGCGTTCATCCCATGGCTTTTCCGTCACGAAGAAGAACGCGCTGTAGGTATCCTGCACGCGGCTCAGCAGACTGAATCCGATCACCGATGTAACGCCCCGCACTCCAGGCGTATTCATGATGATCTTTTCCACCTGCCTTGCCTGATCCGCCGTGCGCTGCAAAGACGCCGCGTTGGGAAGCTGCAAAGCCGCGAAGATATAACCCTGGTCCTCTTCCGGCAGAAATGATGTCGGAAGTCTGCGCCCCACCAGCACGGCTATAACGGTAACGCCGGCCAGCAGCACGAACGCGAGAAAGGCCTTGTGGATAAATGCGCGGGAAACGCTGACGTAACCTTCCGTCGCGCGGCCGAACATGCGGTTGAACCAGTTGAAGAATCGCGCCAGCGGTCCACGCGATTTCTTTCTGGGCTTCAACAGCAGCGCAGCCATAGCCGGGCTGAGTGACAGCGCATTGAACGCCGAAAACAAAACCGAGATCGCGATGGTCACCGCGAATTGCTGATAAAGCCTGCCGGTGATGCCGGGTATGAAAACCGTCGGCACGAACACGGCTGTCAGAATCAGCGCCGTCGCGATCACTGGCCCGGACACCTCCTCCATCGCCTTGATCGATGCATCGTGCGGATTCATGCCTTCCTCGATGTGGCGCTCCACGGCTTCCACCACCACGATCGCGTCGTCCACCACAAGGCCGATCGCCAGCACGAGTCCGAACAGCGATAGCGTGTTGATGGAAAAACCGAGCATCGGAAACACTACGAATGTCCCGACCAGCGAAACCGGCACCGCCATCAGTGGAATCAGCGTCGCTCTCCAGCCTTGCAGAAAGAGGTAAACCACCAGCACAACCAGGCCGAGCGCCTCGAGCAGCGTGTAGAGGATCTCGCGCATTCCCGAAGTTACGGCGGCGGTCGTGTCGAGACTCACCTGAAACGCCAGATCCTGCGGGAACCTTTGGGCCAGTTGAGCCATCCGCGCCCGCAATGCATTGGCCGCGTCCACCGCGTTCGATCCCGGCAACTGGTAGCACGCCATTACGGCCGCCGGCCTGCCGTTGTAGCGTCCGGTCAGGTTGTAAAGCTGCGCGCCCAGTTCGATGCGCGCCACATCCTTCAGCCGCAGCGTGGAACCGTCCGGGTTCGAACGCAGGATGATGTCGCCGAACTGCTCCGGCGAGATCAGCCGGCCCTGGGCTCGAATCGTATACGTGAACTGCTGGCCCTTCGGAACCGGCTCGCCGCCCACCTGGCCCGCGGGGTTCACTGTGTTCTGCGCCTGCAGCGCCGCGATGATCTGCGGCACCGTGATCTGGAGCGCCGCCAGCCGCGTGGGGTTCACCCAGATGCGCATCGCGTACTGGCCGGCGCCAAATATCTGCACACGCGCTACTCCCGGTACGCGCGTCAGTTCATCCACCAGGTTGATATACGCGTAGTTCGCCAGAAAGACGCTGTCGTAAGTGCCCTTCGGTGAATACAGCGCGATCAGCAGCAGCGGCGACGAAAGCGACTTCAGCACCTGCAGCCCGGCCGTGTTCACCTGGGCTGGAAGCTGTGACTGCGCCTGCGCCGTCCTCAACTGCGTCAACACCTGATCGATATTCGGATCGGTCTTGACGTCGAAGTCCACCGTGATCGCCGTCTGGCCGTTGTTGGCGTTCACCGAGTACATGTAATTCATGTTGTCCACGCCGCTGATCTGCGCCTCGAGCGGCGTGGCGACGGATTGCTCGAGCGTCTGCGCATCCGCTCCCGGGTAGGTGGCCTGCACCAGGATTTCGGGCGGGACGATTGCCGGAAATTGCGCCACCGGCAGACTGAGCGCCGATACCGCGCCTACGATCACCATCAGGATGGCGATCACCATGGCCACAATAGGCCGGTTGATGAAGAATTTCGACACTTACTGTCCCTGAGTCACTGGCTGCGTTGCTGTGCCGGACGCGTCGGTCTGCGGATTTACCGCCATACCGTCCCGAACCTTCGACGTGCCTTCTGAAATCACCCGCTCACCGGGCTTGAGTCCACTCGAAATCAACCACATGTCGCCGACTCGCGCGCCCGCCTCAACATTGCGAACGTTCACCTTGTTATCGGGCCCCACGACCGCCACCTGATACCGCCCCTGTATTTCCGTCACAGCCCGTTGCGGCACCAGAAGCGCGCCACGTTGATATCCGGTCATCGCCCGGATGTGCGCGAACTGACCCGGTCGAAGCAGGTTGCCCGGATTCGCGAACTCGCCTGCCATGCGGATGGTTCCGGTCTGCGTGTCCACCTGCCGGTCCGCGAAAATAATGCGGCCTTTGCGGTCGTACTGCTGGCCGTTGGCGAGCGTCATCTCGAGCGGCGTTCGTCCGGTCGCGCGAAGCAGATCGGGCGACCGGCCGTGCTCGCGATCGGCCAGGCTCAGGTATTCCTGTTCGCTGATGGGAAAGTAGACCTTGATCGGATCGACCTGGGACACCGTTGTCAACACCGTAGTCGGCCCCACCAGGTTTCCGATCTGCGTTGTCGTAATGCCCGCGATTCCGTTGACCAGCGAACGCACTTGCGTAAATCCCAGGTTCAGTTCAGCGGTCTCAACCGCCGCCTCAGCCGTCTGAATCGCCGCGCGGTCCGTCTCGACCAGCGCCTGCGCTTGCGCTTCTCCCTGCAGATCGTTGTCGAGCTGGCTCTGCGGAATCGCCCGCGCTTTGGCCAGCGGCGTGTCGCGATTCACGTTGATGATCGAGAGTTGAAGCTGAGCCTCAGCCTGCGCCAGTTGCCCGCGCGCTTGCGCAAGTTGCCCCTTCGTCTGGTCGAGCGCCGCCTGAAACGGACGAGGATCGATCTCGAACAGCACCTGATCCTTGCGCACGAACGATCCTTCGCGATAGTCCTGCCGCAGCAGATACCCCGATACCTGCGGCTGAATATTCGCGTTCACGTAGCCGTCAAGAGTTGCCACCCAGTCGCCATAGAGAGCAATGTCTTTCTGCTGGACCGGCACAACGCCAACCACCGGCGGAGGTGGCGCCTCCGGCTGCGCTTCGGACTTCCGCGAACATGCCGCAGGAATGAGCGCGCACCCCAGGGCAATGAGAATCACGGCCGGCGACGCGTTCATCAGCCCCGCCCCGCCGCGTTCGGTATCAGCCTGCCTGAGAGATAGCAGAGCAGCACGGCGCGGAACTCCCTTTTCACCGCCGGCCGTTCAGTCGCCGGAGATTCCAGCCAGGCCCGGTTGAATGCCCGCACGATGTGCACCGCGACTCCGGCGATCCTCGTCGCCGCGTCTGCCCTCATTCGAGGCCGCTTGTTCGTCAAAAATTCGGCCACGCGCTGCGCCATGGGGCCGGCCCCGGCCACGGATCGCGGCGCATCCAGCAGTGCGCCGAAGGCGGGGTGCTCGTCGATGAAGAGAATCGCCACATCGATCAGACGCCCGGTGAACTGTTCCAGATTCAGCCGATCCGCATCGCGCCCCACAGGCTGCCACCGTTCCGCGAATTCCGCCCGGTAACGGGCGCGCAACGCCTGCACGATCGCCTGCTTCGACGGGAAGAACTGGTACAGCGACCCGATCGAGGCTCCGGCTCTGCCCGCGATCTCGGTCATGGTCGCGGCTTCGTATCCGTGCTCCGCGATCACGGATTCCGCCGCATCCAGAAGCGAACATACCCGCCGCTGGCCACGCTCCTGTCGGGGTATCCGCCGCGGGCGCGCCGCCGCTGAATATGAGGACATGCTCACGTTGAGTCTAATATGAGCAGTCGCTCATATTAGCTCCGGGCCGTGCCGGACGATACGGAATTGGGCGGAAATTACTCGGACTTACGCCGCTTCGAGCGGATTTCTTCGAGCCGCTCCGCGATGCGTTTCTCCACTCCGCGGTCCGTCGGCCGGTACCAGCGCTTTCCGGCGAGCGATTCCGGCAGGCACTCCATCTCGTTCATCGCATCTTCGTATTGATGCGCATGCTGGTATCCGGCCCCGTATCCCCAGGCCTTCATGGAGCCCGTCACCGCATTGCGCAAGTGCATTGGCGCCGGCTCCGCGCGTCCCGAGCGGACTTCCCCGGTCACCTCGCCCAGCGCCCGGTAAGCGGCGTCCGATTTCGGCGCTACCGAAAGATAGATCACCGCCTGCGCCAGCGCCAGATCGCCCTCCGGAATTCCGAGAAAATGCACGGCCTGCTGCATCGCCATGCACTGCTCGAGCGCTCTCGGGTCCGCCAGCCCGATGTCTTCGATCGACATCCGCACCACGCGCCGCGCGATGTACATCCGGTCCTCGCCCGCTTCCAGCATCCGCGCCAGCCAGTAAAGCGCCGCGTCGGGATCGCTCGACCGCACCGATTTGTGCAGCGCCGAAATCAGGTTGTAATGTTCTTCGCCCGATTTGTCGTAGAGCAGCACCTTGCGGCCGAGCGCGTCCTCCACGGCCTGCTCTCCGATTTGCCCGTCGCCGCTCGCCGCCGCCGCAATCTCCAGCGTGTTGTACGCCGAGCGCGCATCCCCGTTCGCCGCCGCCGCGA
>DAIDJK010000553.1 GCA_027450225.1 Bryobacterales bacterium
GCGCCAAATCCCGGCGTCTTCAAGGAAGTGGAGAAGTGGCTGGCGAAACTGGATGTCCCGGCGAAGATACCCGCGGGCTCCATCGAGAATAACGTCTACAAGCTCAAATACGGCCGCGCCGAGATCGTGGGCTCCGCCATCGGCCAGTTGTACGGGGTGCCTGTCGGCAGCATCGGAATGGGCGCGTACGGTGGAATGTATGGCGGCATGCCCGGCAATTCTTCCTATCCGGCGGGCGTGGGACTCGGCGGCGGCATGGGTCTTGGTGGCGGCGGATACGGCGGCGGCATGGGCGGTGGTTACGGCGGGGGCATGGGCGGTGTCGGCGGCTTCAACTCGGGCTATGGCCTTGGTTATGGCTCGCAGATGCAGGGCGGATATGGCGGCGGCTACGGCGGCGCGATGTCCTATGGCGCAGGCGCTTATCCGGGCTACGGCGCAGGCGCCGGCATGTATTCCGCTCCCGCGGCCTCTGCGCCCGCGACTGGAGCCGCGGCTTCCACGGTGCCCGGCGCAACCACCGGAACCGCGCAGAATCCGATGAGTACGGATCAAACCGGCGAGTATCTGGGCGCAACCGCCCCCGGTTACGGGCGATTCGGTCCCATTTACCCTCGGGTAATCCCGAACCCCTTTGACAATACGCTGCTGGTGCAGAGCACGCCCGAGCAGTGGCAGGAAATCCTTCACCTGCTCGATCAGCTCGATGTGGCGCCGCGCCAGGTCCGTATCGACGCCAAGATCTACGAGGTGGATCTGACGGGCGATTTCACCGCCGGCGTGGAGACGTATCTGCAGCAGAAGGGCGCGACAAACTCCGCCGGCATCACGTCCAATCAGCTTCTCGGCTCGAGCAATCCCGGGTCAACCAGCGGAAGTTCCCCTGGCATCAATCTGACGGCCGGCCTCATGGTGGGCCAGAGCCGCCAGCTTCTGGCGCTGCTGCAGGCGAACGAGTCCACCAGCCGTACAAAAGTCATCTCTGCCCCGAGCATTATTGCGACCGACAGCATCCCCGCTTCCATCACCGTCGGCGAGTCTGTCCCCACGCTGAGTTCGCAGGGCATTAATCCCGGGGTCACCGCCGGAGGAAATTCGCTATTCACCAACACGATCCAGAACGTCAGCACCGGCGTGGAACTCAACATTCTCGCCCGCGTGAACGCGAGCGGCGTCGTCACCATGATCATCAACCAGGCGGTCACCGCGCCGGTTCCCACCACCTCCAGCGCCATCGAATCGCCGTCGTTTTCGCAACGCAATGTGAGCACCCAGGTCACCGTGCAGGATGACGACACCATCGCAATCGGCGGCATTATTACGGAAAGTAAAGTCGATCAATCTTCCGGCATTCCCTTCCTGCATCGAATCCCTTACCTTGGCGCCGCCTTCGGCACAAAGTCCTACAACACGCAGCGTACGGAATTAATTGTGTTTCTTACGCCCAGGGTGATTTACGACACCAACGAAACGGCCGACGCGACGGAAGAACTCAAAGAGAAGCTGAATAAGTTGCGCCGTATGATCCGGGACGAATAATCTAAAATCAATTCGCGTGTTATAAACGGACAATCATACGGAATAAGCCAGAAATAAATAAGAATTGCGGCGGCGCGCTGTGGGGAAGCGCGCCCCGGATCCATCGGCCCGGTTCGTCAGCGGAAGGTTTCTCGAACCGGCGGGGCCGCGCATCCTGATTGCCCGCCCTGAATAATCTCCCCCGTCCTCAACCTCCGGAGCATGTTTCGCGGCATCTGAGGCCATCAACCCGTGTCTGAATCCTCCACCACCGGGGAATTGGTCCTGGTCCACAGTGCACGGCAACTGCTGACGCTGCGCGGTCCGGCCGGCCCCCGGCGCGGCTCCGACATGCAGGATCTCGGAATCATCCCCGAAGGCGCGGTCCTCATTCGCGGAGGCGTGATCGAAGACGTCGGGCCCACCCGCCGCGTCGCCAACCTGGTTCGTGCGAAACGGGCGCGGGAAATCGACGCTACGGGGCGGGTCGTGATCCCGGGCTTCGTCGATCCCGATGCCCCGCTCATCACGCGCGCGCTTTCCACCGGTCAGCGGGTCTGGGCGGAAAAAGGCCCCGCGCCCGTCGAATCCCTTCGCGTTATGTCGCGCCGAAGGATGGAGACGCGCTGCGCGTCCATGGCGCAGACTCTCGCCTCCTATGGCGTTGCCGTCGCCGGCGCCTCCACCGTCAGCGCGGACGATCCCCGCAACGTCATCCGGATTCTCGCCGTGCAGAAGGAGATGACGGACCTTCCCGTTCGCGTCCGCTCCGTGCTCACCTGGCCCGGCAAAGACGCCGCCGGCGAGGAAAGCGAAAACAGCCTCGAATGGCTGAATGCAATCCGCAGGCGGGATCTGGCGGGAATGGTGGAATTCGAAACGGCCGATGCCGATTTCGACCGCGTTCTGCGCCCCGCCGAACTCGCCATGCAGCGCGGCTTCGCCGTGCGTTTCCGCAGTCACGGCGCGCTCGAAGAAAAAACCGTCCAGCTCGCGCTCCAGTGCGGCGCCATTGCGCTGCACGGACTGCCACCCGCGGCGGAATCCATTCTGAACGATCTTGCCCGAACCAATTGCGTCTTCGTCGCCCCGTGCGCGCAGCTGATCGAACGCAACCCCGGCAGCGCGGAAATGGTCGGCGCCGCCATCGAGCGCGGTCTCGCCGTGGCGCTGTCGTCGGCATTTCGAACCGGCGCTCCCGGATCGCTCAATATGCAATACAACCTCCAGCTGGCCTGTTCACGCCTGAAGCTCTCGCCCGAGCAGGCCATCACCGCCGCCACGCACAACGCCGCCGCTTCGCTCTGCCTTTCCGATTGCGCCGGTTCTCTTGCGCCCGGCTCACCCGCCGATCTCGTCATCATGGATGTCCCGGAATACCACCAGATGTTCCTTCGCGCCGGACACCATGACGTGCTCACCGTTATGCGCGCCGGCCGCATCGTTTATCGCCGCCCGTCATTAACACTCGATTAAACCCCGCAACAATGTTCCGTGCCCCGCGTTCTCTGGAGTGAGGTGATGCGAATGCGCCGTTTTACTTCATTTCTTCTTTCGACCGTCTTCATAGCAGGCGCGGCATTGGCCGTCACTGGTTCCGCGCGGGCTCAGTATTACCCCGACCGCGATTACGCACGCCGGGACCGGTCGCTCTTCGACCATGTCCGCATGGATCTCGACCGCGCCGCCAATTATCCCTACTCCTCGCGAGGCGATCGCAAACGCTTCGACGAGGCGCGCCGCGAGCTCTTCGATTTCGAAAGCCGTTTCGATCAGGGCCGGTACGACAAGCACGAACTGGGCGAGGCGATCGGCCGCATCGATAAGGTCGTGACTCACAATTCGCTCGACCCCCGCGATCGCGGCGCTCTCGAGGAAGACCTGCGCCGCATGCGCGACTATCGGGAATTCCGTGAGCACCACGGCGATCGCGATTTCGACTACGGTTACGGCTACCGATAGTACCGATCCATCCAGCCCCGACGCTGTAAACTGGCAGCCATGAATCGAAGACGGCTGCTCAAGTCCGCGGGAGCGCTCGCGCTCGGAGGAGGCCTCGCGCCGCGCAGCGCTCCCGCGCAAACTTCGGAGTTCAAAGGGCGGCTGCGTCCAGGTCTCGTCGC
>DAIDJK010000554.1 GCA_027450225.1 Bryobacterales bacterium
TCGCGTCGCCTCCCGGCAAGAAGCTGCAGAACGTGCTGCTGCTTTCCGGCGGCGAGAAGGCGCTGACGGCGCTTTCACTGCTGATGGCCATCTTCAAATATCAGCCCAGCCCGTTCTGCGTGCTGGATGAAGTGGACGCGCCGCTGGACGAAGCGAACATCGGCCGGCTGACGCGTCTGCTGGCTGAGATGTCGGTGGAGACGCAGTTCATCGTGATTACGCATTCGAAGAAGACGATGGAAGCGGCGCAGGCGATGTACGGCGTCACCATGCAGGAGGCCGGTGTTTCGAAGCTGGTCTCGGTAAAATTCCATCACGCTGAGCGGACGGCGGGCGCGGCGGCGTAAAGCGTCGCCGGGTTATTTTTATTCGCCGAGTTCCGCAAGGGGAACACTGATGTCGCCGGCGCTGAGAACGCCGCCCGGAGCTTCGCGCGCGCCTTCAGGCGTATACACCCAGCCGCGACGGTCCTCGGGATCGATCACCCACACGAAGGGCACGCCGAAACCGAGATAATCATCGATGCGCGCCCGCAGCCGCTTATGCGTATCTTCGGGCGACAGAATCTCGATGCAGAGGATCGGCGGCTCGGTGATGATGCCGGTCTTCGGGCGCTCGCGAACAACGGTGATATCCGGAACGCGGAAGCGGGTGGGCGAAAGCTGGACGCGCTGCTCGGGAAGCGTTATGGTGCCCCATTGCTTCTCGCGAGTCAAAAGATACGCATAGATCAATCCCTGCAGCCGTGCGTGGTCGTATTCCCCCAGATTCCTCTCCTCGATGTCACCGTCAACGTAATCCACATCGGGCCGGTAGGCGGTGTGGAGGTAATCGAAGACCGAGACCGCCGTGGTGCTCATGTTCTGATTTTAAGGCCTGTCGCGCCCTTTCGTCTCCGCTACTGGCTCAACGTCTTCACCAGCTCATACAAAAACGTCTGTCCTTCATAGAACGACTGAACCCGCATGCGCTCATCGCGGCCGTGCGAGCGGTTGTCGTTGCGCTCGAAGAAGAACCCCTGCACGCCATAAGTCGGAATGCCCGCCACGCGAAGATAACGCCCGTCCGTCGCGCCGGTGGACATCTCCGGCACCACGACCACTCCCGGCCACATGGTATCGGTTACGCGGTTGACCGCCTTCAGGACGTCCTCGCGCATGGGCGATGAAGCGGAAAGCTCCACCTGCGTCGGCTTGATGGCCACCTGATCGTCGTTCGCGATGCGCTTGAGTGTCGAAATAACGTAATCCGGCGAATCCTCGGGCAGCACGCGGCAGTTGACATTCGCGGCGGCAAGCTGGGGCAGGGCATTCGGGGCGTGGCCGCCTTCGAGCATCGTTGCGACGCACGTGGTGCGAAGCATGGAATTCCATGCGGGCGATTCAGCGGCAATCTTCTCCATCGCCGCTTGTGAGCCTTCGCCGGCCGATTTCAAATCCTCGGCCATTTCACCCTTGTCGAGTTTTGCCAGCTGAGTGAAATAAGCTTTCGTCACCTCGTTCGTTTTGAGCGGAAAACCGAATTGCGACAGCCGCACCAGTGCTCCAGCGAGGTGATAGATTGCATTGTCCGCTACCGGCTGTGAACTGTGGCCGCCCTTGTTGCGCACTTCGAAGCGATAGTTCATGTAAGACTTTTCGCTCACCTGAATCTCGTTTGCGACGGGTTTACCGTGGTCCAGCTCGCCTTTGCCGCCTTCGTTCAGGGCAAAGTCGGCGTCGATCAGATCGCGCTTGTTCTTGATCAGCCACTCGACGCCGTTATAAGGGCCGCCGCCTTCTTCATCGGCAGTAAGCGCGAGAATAATGTCACGGTCTGGCTTGTAGCCTTCGCGCTGGAACCGGATCAGCGTTTCGACCCATATTGCCGCCTGGGCCTTATCGTCCGCCGTGCCGCGGCCGTAATAATAGCCGTCTTTCTCGATGAATTTGAAGGGATCGAGATTGGGACTCCAGTCTTCCTTCTTTGCTTCCACTACATCGGTGTGGGCCAGCAGCATGATCGGCTTGCGTTTGCCCGTGCCGTGGTAGCGCGCCACCAGGTTCATCTTGCGCGGGCTCGCGCCGCCGACGAAGATGTCCGGCCCGGCAAAACCAGCGGCGCGAAGGCGCGCGGCTATGGCTTCCACCACGGGTGTGGTGGCGCCCGTCGTGTAGCCGGACTGAATTTCCACGATCTGCTTGTAAATGTCGTGGGCGAGCTGGCGGTCGGCCTCCGGGGGAAGCGAAGCCGCCAGGCAAAGTCCCGCCGAAGCGCATGCGAACGAGAAGAAAAAACGGCGCATGCGCCATTTTACGATTGAGGCCGATTACGACTCGAGTTTCGCGTCGAGCGTGATGTTCGTGTTGTAGAGCTTCGATACCGGGCAGCCCGCCTTGGCGCCGTTTGCCGCCTTGTCGAACGCCTCCTGGCTTGCGCCCGGCACGCGCGCCTTCAGTTCCAGATGGCTGGACGTGATGGCGAATCCGCCGTCCTTCTGCTCGAGCGTGATGGTGCACTTCGTTTCGAGGCTGTCGGCCTTGAATCCGGCTTTGCCCAGTTCGCTTGAGAGCGCCATGGTGAAACACCCGGCATGCGCCGCCGCCAGAAGTTCCTCCGGATTCGTCCCCTGGCCCTGCTCGAAGCGGCTGTGAAACGAATATGGGGTGTCGGAAAGGATTCCGCTTGCCGTGGAAACGGACCCTTTGCCGCTCTTCAGATCACCTTGCCATTTTGCGGATGCTGTTCTCTGCATGGGCTTTATTTTATTCACGAAGCAGCGCCGCCTCAAACCGTGGCCGTTTCCGCTTTCACATCTGGCCATGATCCGGCTGACGGCAAGGCCCGCCGCCGGTGTCATCGATTATTTACTCGTTGTTCATCCTATCGCAGGAATTCATAACTAAGATTATGGGTTTAGGAAAGGTAACTTTCGTCTAAACAGAAGCTCAGGGGCTTCACGGTTACTCATCCTGGGTAGCGCCTTTGCAGTTCCGCGCGCCCGCAACTCCGCGGCTTTTCATTCATCGAAGTGACAAAACAAAGGGGGGTTCTTGTGTCTCGCTGCGCAGCGATTCCTGTAGTATTTCTTGCCTTGGCGCATTTTGCATCTGGACAAACCACCGCGTCCGTCCGTGGGCAGATCACCGATCCTTCGGGCTCACCGGTTGCCGAAGCCTCGATTACTCTGACCAACACTGGGACTCGCACGGCTTCGCAGGCGTCGAGCGATGCCGCGGGTAACTACAACATAACCGGACTTACCCCCGGTAACTATAGTCTGCACGCTTCCCGGTCCGGCTTCCAGACGTGGGAACGGCCACTTACCGTCGCGGCCGGCCAAAGCGTCTCCATGCCGATTACGCTTACGCTTTCAGCGGTCCAGCAAACCGTCGTCGTCAATGGAGGGACTGTTCTGGGAGCCACGCCGCAGCCTTCGCAGGACGATGTCTTCCTCGCCAACCAGACGCTTCGCGTGATCGACCGCACTCAGATGGACATGCTCGGACCGGTGGCCGGCGCCGCGCAGGTGGTTGCGCTTTCGCCCGGCGCGCGTGTTACGGGCTATGGGAACACGGGCGCGACCAAATATACGATTTCGCTGAACGGCATCAACCAGGGTTGGGGCGGTTATGGCGGCTACAGCGGCGGCGCGGCGCTCGGTATCACTCTTGATGGCGTCCCGATCGTCGATCCCGCGACGGGGCTGTGGCAATCGGCCACCATCCCCCAGATGCAAATCATTCAGGACACGGTCGTCCGCTACGGGCCCGGCGATCCGAAGGATCGCTGGTATACCGATATCGGCGGCGCAGTCGAATTCACGCCGCTTCAGCCTGGAACCTTCCACGGCGACCTGATGCTTACCTACGGCAGTTACAGCACCAGGAACCTTCAGTTCGATCTTTCGAGCCCGGTCTATAAGGGCTGGTCCACGATTGTCGCCGGTGGTTTGGGCGATGGCAACGATTTCCGCAACGGCCCGGATGGCTTCGGCAGCCCCAGCAAGGATCTCGCATTCTACGACAAGACGCTCAAACAGTTTGGCCAGAGCACCGTGGATTTCGGCGGATATTTCGCCCACAGCGGCGGCTACCGCGCTCAGGTAATTCCCACCACTCCGGTCGACGGCGTTACGATGGATGGGACACCTGCCGGCACGTTGTACAGCCAGCAGACCTCCGGGTTCTACAGCAGCCTTCCTTACAACAACTACAACAAGTACGACGTGAACGAGATGGGCCTCGCGCACGCGCGCGAAAATCTGCACCTGAGCGACAATACGCAGATCGAGAATCTGACGTGGTTCATGCACATTGGCCGCCTGCATGACCGGCTTGGCGACGTCTATTCGCTCGGCCCGCAGGTATATGAATGGAACAATCCCCACACCGATACCTACGGCGATTCTTTCAGCCTCACCCACAACGTATCCATGAATCTGATCACCGTGGGCGGCTACTTTCTCCACGGGGTCTATAACACGCGCAATCTGTTCTATAACCCGCTCGACGGCGGCGCGGGCGGCCCGGAAATCGTGAATATCGGCGCCAAGCTGCGGTCCGGTTATTTCACGCAAAACAACGGCGCCCTGTTCGTGCAGGACGCCTTCCACTGGGGAAAACTGACGGTTACGCCCGGCATTCGCTATGTCCGCTTCGGTACCTCATATGTGGACAATGCCCTGCAGGATTTCCACTTTCTGCCCGGCGTAGTTCTGTCGAGTCACTGTTCGTTAACGCTCGCGTCCACTCCGGGAAATACGAAAGATCAGGGCTCAATCTGTGGAAGCTATCAGGCGCGGGAAGGATTTGAACCGTCGATCAACGCGAGTTACCAGGCCCTTCGGTGGCTCAGTTTCTATGGCGGTTACGACGAGGAACTTCGCAGCCCGTCTCTGGGTGGCGGCGGCGGACTTTTCCAGTCCGTCGATCCCTCCACTTATCATCTGTCGCGGGCACGCTACGGCCAGTTCGGGTTCCGTATTCACCAGGAAGGAACGGGAGTGCTGAACAATCTGATCTACGGCGCCAACCTCTTCCGGGTGAACTATTCGAGCCAGGAAATCGATATCGGTCTGGCGAACGGCGATACCATCGCCGCCAACGGCGCGTCGCGTTATCAGGGGCTGAACTACTTCCTTGACGACGATCCCGTTCGTAACCTTCACGTCTTCATGAACGGCAACGTCGAAGGCGCGCGCTACACGACTTACGTGGTGGACTCGCTCGGTACCTCCTACAACGGAATTCCCGTACCCTACGTTCCCGCTTCCACCTTCAATCTGGGGGCGACTTACAACTTCAAGATCCACGGCGCGACGATCATTCCGGTTGCAGCCTTCCAGTTCGTGGGGACGCAGACGATCTTCAATAACAACACCGGCGCGCCCAGCAATCAGACCATGGCGTCTTACGGAACGCTGAATGCCGGCCTCACCGCGCCGTTCAAGCACTTCGATCTGATCCTGAACGGCTTGAACATCCTAAACAAGAAGTACAACGAGTATCTGTACGTCTCATCCGGCGGCTACTTCTCCACTCCGGCCGGCGGGTACGACCTGGCTTACCCGGCCGCGCCGTTCACCATCTATGGAGGCGTTCGCTTCCACTTCTAAAGCGGAATGCCCGGCGCAGGCCGGGCACAGCCCGGGCACAGAATGCGCGGCGCAGGCCGGGTGGCAGAATGCCCGGTCCGCGCCGCTCTTTTTTTTCAGCAGTATCGGCGCGCCGCTCGTCAGTACGCCAGCGTCTGGTTCATGGCGCGCTTCAAATCGCTCGTTTGCGGCAGAATAGCGGCCTCGAGATCCGGGTGATAACCCACCCAGGTGTCGAGCGCCGCCACGCGCTTTACCGGCGCATCCAGATGCCCGAACAATTCATCGGCGATCCGCGCCGCGATCTCCGCGCCATAACCGAAGCTCAGAGTGTCTTCATGCGCCACGATCACGCGGCTCGTCTTCTCCACGCTCGACCGGATCGCGTTCCAGTCATAGGGGCTCAACGTCCGCAGATCGATCACTTCCACTGTCGCGCCTGTTGAATCCTGAATCTCCTGCGCGGCATGCAGCGCCTTCTGTACGATCGCGCCGTAGGTCACAACGGTGAGCGACTCTCCGGCGCGCGCAATCCGCGCCTTGCCGAACGGGATCATGAAGTCGGGTCCGGGATACGGCGCGCGATTGTACATCTCGCGATAAAGCTTCTTGTGCTCGAGGAAGAGCACCGGGTCGTCGCAGCGAATCGCCGTCCGCAGCAATCCGGCCGCGTCTTCCGCATTCGAGGGAAACACCACGCGGATGCCCGGAATGTGCGTGAACTCCACCTCGCCGGACTGGCTGTGATAAATCGATCCGCCATTCAGATAGCCGCCAATGGGGCAGCGGATCACCAGCGGAGCTGAAAACGCCCCGTTCGATCTCCAGCGCATCGATGCCAGTTCATCGCGGATCTGCATCATCGCCGGCCAGATGTAATCGAAAAACTGAATTTCCACCACCGGCTTCATGCCGAGCGTAGCCATCCCCGTGGCGCGCCCCACGATCGAAGCTTCCGCGATCGGGGCGTTGAAGCAGCGATTGCCGCCGAATTCGCGCTGCAATCCCGAGGTCAGCTTGAAAACGCCGCCCTTGCCCTTCACTTCGGGCAGGTAGTCTTCTCTGCCGCAATCGGCCACGTCCTCGCCGAAGACCACGATCCGGTCATTGCGCCGCATTTCGTCTTTCAGCGTGGCGTTGATCGCGTCCGCCATCGTCTTCGGCTCGCCTGCGGGCTGTGCGGGGGACTCGAAGGCCGCCGAGCACGGGTCCGCAGTCTCCGAGTAAAGGTTCACCAGCGCCGTTTCGGCTTTGGGCGGCGGCGACTTCAGCGCGCGTTGCGTGTCCTCATAGATGCCGTGGTCGATTTCGCGATTGATCTCCTCGAGTTCCTGCTTCTCCGCCACGCCTTCCTCGATGAGAAACCGGCCGAACAGGATCAGCGGATCACGCGTGGCTTCTTCTTCGCGCAGCCGGGCCGATTTGTAATCGCGTTCGTCTTCACTGAACGAGTGGGAATAAGGGCGTACGCAATGCGCATGCACCAGCGCCGGTCCATATCCCTGGCGGCAATACGCCACCGCGGTTCGCATCTCGCGATAGGACGCCAGGAAGTCCGTGCCGTCCACCTCGCGCACCAGCAGTCCCGGGAAGCCGGAAAGCAGCTTCGAAATCGATCCTCCCGGCGTCTGGGTCTCGGATGGCACTGAGATCGCCCAGCCGTTGTCTTCGATCAGGAACAGCAGCGGCAGTCGATACAGGCACGCCTGGTTGATCGATTCCCAGAATTCACCTTCGCTGGTTGCGCCTTCGCCGGAGGAGACCATCACGATGCGCTCTTCGCCCGGATATAGCCGCGTGCAGGCTTCCGCCGCGCCCACGGACTGCACATACTGCGAGCCGGTTGGCGACGATCCGATGACGATGTGTTTTTCGTGATCGCCCCAGTGCGAAGGCATCTGCCGTCCGCCCGAAGCCGGATCGTCCGCCGCGCCCACCGCCTGCAGGAGCATATCGAGGGGCTTTACCCCCAGCGCGAGCGAAAGCGCGCGGTCGCGGTAATAAGGATAGAACCAGTCGTAACCGGGACGCGTCGCCAGACCGGCGGCGGTCTGAATCGCCTCATGCCCGGCCGCGCTGATCTGAAAAAAGATACGTTGCTGCCGCTTCAGCAGGATCTCGCGGTCATCGAGCCGCCGCGAGGTTTGCATCAGCCGGTAAACCCGGATCAGGTCCTCCGGTTGGAGTCCGAGCGAGCGCGCCGCGTTCAGCCGTTCCGTGCTGGTTGGCGCTGTGAACGACGTTGCCATATGAAAAGACCTTCATCAGAATAGCAGGGCGGCCGAGTAGTGGAAGTACCGGCGGCCGGCTCCCCGGGCTTGCCGCCATTCACACGCGCTCCGGAGAAATTTCGTCTGCGGAACCGTGGTTTGGCGCTGCCGCGCCATCAGCACACCAGGCGAGCGTGGTAATCATGAAATCGGCTGGCCCCGCACGCGGAGAAATCGATCGCGCGGCAAATTTACCGAACGAAGCCAGCGCTGGCGCCATCTCGAATAAAACAGTGGGAATAGCGGATGGCTTCCACGCGTTTTGACGCGCCGCCGGCGGACGCGGCGGGGCGCCGCGAAACTACGCCGCCCGATTCACCCGCTGTGTGTGATTCGTCCCGCGGCGCAAATCCCGAAACCGCCAGCCGCCACGTTTCCGGGTCCCATGGCGCCGGTTTTCCGCGACTGGCCCGCTACACTGAGAATTGCTCAGGCGCACCTGGTGGATGGCGCTGCTCTTTGCGGCCGCCCTCCACGCTTCCATCATTTCCACTCTTCATCTCGAGCCGGCAACTCTCAAGGCATTCGAGACCTATATCGCCGAATTCGAGAAGGGCGACCCGGCTGTTTTCGCCAGTTCGGGCCGGCTCTGGATCGATACGGCTACCGGGATGAAGCGCAACTCCTGGCTGGCCGGCAAGCCGGTCGTCGAAGCGCGCGAAAACGACAATGTCGCCCAGGGAAGCATCCATCACTTCTCCGGGTCCATTCGCGTGCCCGGCGCGCATATCGAACAATGGCGGAAAGCGCTGGAGGATTACCCGGACTACCCGAAGCTGTTCGCTCCGGACGTTACCAGCGCCAGCGCCACGGTGGAGCCGGACAGTTCTCCCGCCGATCAGCATTACCACGCGCGGCTCGTGCTCACGGAATCCACTTTGTGGATGGCCGTCGCCTATAACTCGCTCTACGACGCGCGTTACCGTGAGATCGACCCGAAACGCTGGAGTTCCCGCTCCGAGTCGCTCAGCATCAGGGAGCTTCGTGACGCGAAGAATCCTTCCGCGGGCGCATATCCGGAAGGCGACGATCACGGCTTCCTCTGGCACACCCACACCTACTGGATGGCCCGCGAACGCGATGGCGGCCTCGACCTTCAGGTGGACAGCATCAATCTCTCGCGGCCTATCCCGACCGGCGCGGCGTGGTGGGGTTCGAAGCGGACTCGCGAGGCGGTTGAGAAAATGCTCAACGATACGCGCAGCGCGATAGAATCCGTGCGCTAGGCAGATCCGTATGTTCCGGCTGGCCGCCGTTCTCCTGATTCCGGCATCGGTTGCCTCAGCCGGCATTCTTCCGCTTCTTACTTTGGACAAGGCTACGGCCGACGCATTCGAAAAGTATGCCGCGGCTTACCAGAACGGTCCGGACGCCGCGTTTCGAAGCTCGGACAAGATGCTGATCGATTCGCAGCCGGCTTCGGTGAGGAGAGATGTTGACGCGGGCCGCCTCGTCGTCGAAGTTCGAAGGGGCGAGAATGTCGCCAACGGCCACATTCATCATCTTTATGGCGCCATGCACATCAAAGGCGTCACGGCGGCCGAAGTTCGCGCCACCATGCAGCAGTATTCGAAGTACTCCGAATACTACAAGCCCGATGTGGCCGAATCGAAAGGCGAGTTACTGCCCGGCGGCACGCCATCGGACGAGCACTTCCGAGTGGAGATGACGCTCGTGCAGAGCACCCTGTGGATCGATGTCGGGTTCCAGACGATTTACGACACGCACTACCTTCGATTCGGCGCCCGCGCCTTCGAAACCATGTCGAAATCCGTCAGCATCCGGGAATATAAGGATGCGCACGACCCGGCGGCCGGCCTTTACGCGAACGACGACGGGCACGGATTCCTGTGGGGCATTGATACGTGGTGGCATGCGCTCGATCGGGGCGATGGCGTCGATATCGAGATCACGAATATGACGCTGACGCGTCCCGTGCCGTTCGGCTTCGGCTGGTGGGCCACGCGAAAAGCGCGTGCGACTTTGGAAGGGCTGCTGGATCGCACCCGTGAAGCCGTGCTGGCCGCGAACGCGGGGCGCTGACTTACTTCAGCGGTTTGCGGTCTTTCCGTTTCTCGCGCCCGCGCACTTTCAATTCGATCGGCGTGCCTTTGAATCCAAAACGCCGCCGCAGCTGATTCACCAGATAGCGCTCGTGGGAAAAATGCAGCGGGCCGGCCTTGTCGGTGAAGAGAACGAACGACGGCGGGCGCACGCCGGTCTGCGTGATGTAGAGGATCTTGCGCTCGTCGAAATTCAGCATTTCGACGAAACGGTTGAGTTCGCCCGTGGTGACGCGATGGGTGGCCGAATCGAAGACCTGGCGGATCAGCGAGAAGAGCTTGTCCACGCCCGCGCCTTTGATCGCCGACATGAAAACCACCGGCGCATAATCCAGAAACTTCAGATGATCCCGGACGTTCTGCTCGAACTCGCGGCGCTTCGCTGACGGGACCAGGTCCCATTTGTTCACGCACAGAATCACGGACCTTCCGCCCTCATGCGCGTATCCGGCGATGGTGGCGTCGAGCCCGACCACGCCTTCACTCGCATCCATCACCACCAGCACCACGTCCTCCATCCGGATATGCCGCCGAGCCATTACGACGCTCAGCTTCTCGGCCATCAGTTTCGTCTTGCCTTTGCGTCGGATGCCGGCCGTGTCGATGAAAACGAACTTCGTCCCGTCGCGTTCGATGGTTTCATCCACCGCGTCGCGCGTGGTGCCGGCGACAGGCGAAACGATGGCCCGCTCAGTGCCGGTGAGGGCGTTCAGCAGCGTGGATTTGCCGGCGTTCGGGCGGCCGATGATGGCGATTTTGATGTTCTTTTCTGCAGCCGCTCCGGCCTCGGGCTCGCGCGGAATGTCGCGCGTGACGTGATGCAGCAGTTCGTCTATGCCGAGTCCGTGTTCAGAGGAAACCGGAAAGATGTCACGGATGCCGAGCGAATGGAAATCGTGAATCAGCGATTCCTTCGCTCCGGTATCGATCTTGTTGACCGCGAGCGAGACCGGCTTGCCGATTTTCCGCAGCATCTGCGCCAGTTCGCGGTCTGCGGCGCTGATCTCGCTGCGTCCATCGACGAGAAAGATGACGTGCGACGCCCGCTCGAGCGCGACCTGCGCCTGGCGGAGAATCTGGCTCGGGATGTACTCGGCGTCCGAGACGACAATTCCACCGGTATCGATCAGTTCGAAGCGGCGGCCTTCGTAACTCGCGTCGCCATGAATGCGGTCCCGCGTGATGCCGGGCTCATCGCCCACAATGGCTCTGCGCTGGCCGGTGATTCGATTGAAGAGGGTGGACTTGCCGACGTTCGGCCGTCCCACGATAACCACCGTGGGAGTTTCCTGCGGCATGAACTTCAATAGTAACAGCAATGCCGAACGTGTATGGTGAACTGTAGCTGATGGCCTCGCCCGCGGGAATGCGAAAATCGCCGCCGCCGCCCGAATGGAGCGCGGTGACGCGGTTCTTCCGCCCGAACGGCGCGCTGTCCCGGACGCATCCGGCGTTCGAATCGCGTCCGGGGCAGGTGGCCATGGCGGAAGAAGTGGAGCGGGCGCTCGAGGGCAACCGCAAACTGATCGTCGAGGCCGGAACCGGGACCGGAAAAACGCTGGCGTATCTGGTTCCCGCTTTGCTTTCGGGACGCCGCGTTGTGATTTCGACCGGCACAAAGGCGCTGCAGGAGCAGCTTTACTTTCGCGACGTGCCGTTTCTTGAAAGAGTCTTTGGCGAGCCGCTGCGGGTCTGCTACATGAAGGGCCGCGGCAATTACGCCTGCCGCCAGAAAATCTACGACGCCGAGAACATGCCCGTGCTGAGCGGCCTCGAAGAAGTGGCGGATTTCCAGGTGATCCGGGATTGGGAGAAAACCACGGAAACCGGCGATCGCGCCGAGATCCGGACGTTGCCCGAAGGCAGCACGGCATGGGCGAAGATCGATGCCCGCAGCGAACTCTGCGCCGGCCAGAAATGCAAGCAGTTCGAGCGCTGCTTCATCACCCTGATGCACCAGCGGGCTTCGGAAGCCGACATTATCATCGTGAACCACCACCTGTTTTTCGCCGACCTTGCGGTGCGGCGCGAAGATCAGGCGAAGATCCTGCCGGATTACAACGCGGTGATCTTCGATGAAGCGCACGAGATCGAAGATACGGCCGGCCAGTATTTCGGATTCATCGCGAGCAATTACCGGGTGCAGGAGCTGCGCCGCGACGTGGCGGCGATGTCGCGCACGAGAAAGTTCGGATCCGAAGAACTGGACCGGATTTTGACGCGGCTGGAAGAAGTTGCCCTGCAGTTTTTCGATAAGCTGCCGGGCGCGGAAGGGCGGGGAAGTTTTCTCTCGCGCGGGGAATTTCTCGACCAGCACCACGAAACTTATACCGACTTACTCGCCGCATTCGATCTGCTGGCAAGTCACCTGAAGCTGATCCAGGACGCGCCGCAGGAGATTATTCCGCTCTTCCGCCGCGCGCTCGAACTGCGGCAGGCGATTCAGTTCCTGATCGAATCGGAAGACCAGCGCTTTGTCTACTGGATCGAACGGCGCGGCCGCGGCGTGTTCCTGCAGGCCACGCCCATCGACGTTGCCGAAGTGCTGCGGGAGCATCTGTGGAATCGCGTCGACGCGGCGGTACTCACATCGGCCACGCTGGCGGTTGCCGGCGGCTTCGAGTTCGTGGAATCCCGGCTGGGGCTCGAAGGCGCCAGAACGCTGGTTGCGCCAAGCCCGTTTGAATACGATCGCCAGGCGCTGCTGTACGTGGCGGACCATCTGCCGCAGCCCTCGAGCCCGGCTTATGTGAAAGCCGCGAGCGAAGAGATCGTCAAACTGCTGAACGCCAGCCGCGGCCGGGCTTTTGTACTGTTCACCAGCTATCAGCAGATGCGGCAGATTTACGATCGGGTGTCGTTCGGGATCGAATATCCGGTGCTGCTGCAGGGAACGGGCCCGAGAATGGCGCTTCTCGAAGAGTTTCGCGAGACGCCTCACTGCGTTTTGTTCGCGACATCGTCGTTCTGGCAGGGCGTGGATGTGCCGGGAGAGCAGTTGAGCTGCGTTATTATTGATAAGTTGCCGTTTGCGGCGCCGAACGACCCTGTAGTGGACGCGCGGATCCGCAATATCAGGGAGTCCGGCGGAAATCCTTTCTATGATTACCAGATTCCGCAGGCGGCGATAGCCCTGAAACAAGGCTTCGGCAGGTTGATTCGCACGCGTTCCGACAGGGGCGTGCTGGCGCTGCTGGACAGCAGGATCACCAGGCAGCGATACGGACAGGTTTTCTTCGACAGCCTGCCGGATTACTCATTCACAATGAACATGAGCGACGTGGAGAAGTTTTTCGATGTTTGAAGTGTCCGTGGAGCATACATTCGCCGCGGGGCACGCGCTCCGGAACTACAGGGGCAAGTGCGAAAACGTGCACGGCCACAACTACCGCGTGCAGGTTGTGGTGCGTGGCGAAAAGCTGGATGATGCCGGCATGCTGGCCGACTTCGTGGAACTGAAGCGGCTGCTGCGCGCCATTTCAGAGCCGCTCGATCACGTGTTTTTGAACGACATCGACCCGTTCCGGACGGAGAATCCTTCGGCGGAAAACATAGCCCGCTACATCTGCGAAAAGATGCGGGAAGGATTACGGCTGCCCAATCCGGTGGAAGTGACGGAAGTGAAGGTCTGGGAGACGGATATCCAGTCCGCTACTTACCGGCCGTAGGCTGGTTGCCCGCAGGCGCTCCGAAGCCCGCGCGAGCCGGCTTGCGCCGGTAACGCCGGAGCTGTCAAAGCCCGGAAAAAGAGAAGGCGAATACCAGCTTCGATGCCGGACGTAAACTAGCGCCCGAAGAACAGTTTGTTCTTTTCCGTGAATTCCGCCCATTTTTCGGGCAGATCGTCCTGCGCGAAGATGGCGGAAACGGGGCAGACAGGCACGCACGCGCCGCAATCGATGCATTCCACAGGATCGATGTAAAGCATCTCCGCGTCCGCGAATTTCGCTTCATCTTTCTTGGGATGGATGCAATCCACCGGGCAGGCGTCAACGCACGCCGTATCCTTGGTGCCGATGCATGGTTCCGCGATCACGTAGGCCATATTGTCAGGAAAGAACCAACGTACCACATGGCCGAAGGCGAACGGAATCGCCCGCGCGCCGCCGGGCGGTAGTGCGCACACGCGCTTTTGAGGGGTTGCGAAGACGCGCCGCCAACCAGCAATATAAGAGGCGATGTCTGCAGCGAAAGTTCGCAAAGCAGTGTTCCCGGCCGCGGGACTCGGCACCCGTTTTCTGCCAGCCACGAAGGCGCAGCCCAAAGAGATGCTGCCGCTGGTGGACAAGCCGATCATTCAGTATGGAGTCGAAGAAGCCCTGCATTCGGGCATTCAGAACATCATCATCGTGACCGGGCGCGGCAAGACTGCGATCGAAGATCATTTCGACGTCAGCTTCGAGCTGGAAAACATGCTCGAGAGCCGCAACAAGAAAGACCTGCTGTCGATTGTCCGTCAGGTTTCGGACATGATCGATGTGTCTTACATTCGTCAAAAGGAAGCGCTTGGGCTGGGGCACGCGGTGCTGCGGGCGCGTGAACTGGTGGGGCCGGAACCCTTCGCCACGGTGCTGGCCGATGACGTGATCGACGCCGAAACGCCGTGCATCCGGCAGTTGCTGGATGTGTACGAGTTCTTTGCCGCGCCGGTGCTGGCCGTGATGGAAGTCCCGAAAGACGCCATCTCGTCCTATGGCTGCATCGACGCCGAACCGGTGTCGCACAACGGCAGCAAGGATCGGGTATTCCGCATCCGCGACCTGGTGGAGAAGCCGAAAGCGGAGGACGCGCCTTCGAATCTGGCGATCATCGGCCGATACATTCTGACGCCTGAGATCTTCGATTCGATCGGCAAAGTGGAGCCCGGCTCAGGCGGCGAGATTCAGTTGACGGACGCGCTGCGGCATCTGCTGCACTCGCGTCCGCTGTATGCGCTGAAGTTCGAAGGCAAACGATACGACGCGGGCGATAAACTCGGGTTCCTGAAAGCCACGGTCGAGTTCGCCCTGCAGCGGCATGATCTGGGCGGTCCGTTCCGCGCGTATCTGAAGGGCCTGAGTCTGTAGCAGGCCGGAGCCGCACGCTCTATCCGGCGGTGGAGTGAATAGATGCCGGATATTCGCGGACCCGGATGGCGAAGCGATCGAGGGCGCTGAAATCCGGTGTGGCGTTCTGGTTTACCAGACTGAGCACGCTGTCGCTGCGGAACGGCAGGCGAAGCCCGGCGGCCTCCCCCAGTTTCAACGCAGAGTAAACGGCGCGCCACGGCACGCTCACCAGTTTGACGTTGTTTCCGGCGCGCGTGGCGCAGGAGAGCACCAGGTCGCGGAAGAGCCACATGCGCGGGTTCGCAACGGTGACGGGGCCGGTGTCGGTATCCCGCCACTTCTCCGAAAGCGCGCGGGCAACGGCGGCGCCCAGATCGTCTTCGTGAACAAGATACTGCGGATATTTTCCGGAGCCGATTAACGGCACGAATCCTCCGCGGCGGACGGTTTTTTCGATGGCCCCGAAGACGCTGGCTGGGGATTCGCCCCAGACGAGGCCGGGACGAATCGAGAGCGCGTTGAACTGCGAGGCAACCTTCTCCGTCGCGAGCTTTGTGCGGCCATAGAGCGATACGGCTTCATCGAACGCGCTGATGCTGGAGATGAAAACGATATTGCGCACGCCTGCCGACGAGGCTTCCTCGAAAAGGCGGCGGGAACCTTCGCGATTGGTGCGGCCGTAGACGGCACGTTTGGCCGCCCGCATATCCCAGGCAGCGTGCACGAGGGCGTTGACGCCGCGGGCCCGGAACTGCTGCCCGATGCCGGCGCCGTTTTCGAGGCTCCACGAAATGGAGCCCGCGGGCGCCTTGCGCGCGAGCGGAATCACCTGCCAGCCGCCGCATTCGAGCGCGCGTCGAATCGCCGAGCCAACATAGCCGTTCGCTCCGGTGAGAGCGCAGACGGCCATTTACAGCTCCGCCGCGAGCGCGCCGATGCGGTGCGCGTTGGCCATCGCGGTGAGCGTGATGGTGGTGGCGGGGACGGAAGGGAAGACGCTCGAATCCACGGCGTGAATGCGGGCGAAGCCTGCCGGGCGTCCAAGCACGTCGCTCGCGAAACCGGATGGACTGCCGCTCATGGGGAACGAGCCGCCGCTGTGAAATCCGCGGCCGGGCTGGCCGGGACGAAGCAGGGGCGGCAGCGGAACCAGACCGGTGATTGCGCTGACGCCAAGCAGCTTGTTGACAGCCCGGCGGATGGTGGCTGAGGTCGCGGGATTGTCGCGGCGGGAAATGCGCAGCGTACCCGCGGGGCCGGACCTTTCGAGTTGGCACGTCATGGAAGGCGATTCATCGGAATGCAGATAGCCCTGCAGAAGCAGCAGCCGGCTGAGCAGAAGGTTCTTTGGGACCAGAGGAGCAAGCGGACCGGCGGAAGCCGCGACAGCCTGCGCATAGAGTTCATTGTAAGTATAGAGCTGGAAGTGTACGGTGAAGGGACTTACAGCCGGGTCCATGATCTCGATAAATGCCTGGGCCAGAGTGTGTAAGTGCTCTGTGGTGACCGCACCGGCTCCGGACAAAGTGATCGCGGGCTGGAGGAAATACTGCGAATCGGCGAGAGTGACAGGCTGGCTATAAGCGTTCAGCGACCGGAGCAGGATAGCGGTGGTTCCGATGACGCCGCCGGCGAGGAATACGCGCGAAGCCGCCGTCTGAAAGGCGGCCCCGCTGCCGATTTCAAACCCTCCCACGCAGGCGCGGCCGCCACTTTCGCCGACGTGCGTACAGTAAACACCCGGAGAGTAAGTGAAATTCGGATGCGCGCGTAACTCTTCGAGCGATTGCGCGGAGGAATAGATAAGGCCGGAGGGGCAGCCATACATGCAGAGACCGCAGGCGTGGCAGTTACCGCGAACGCCCAGCCTGGACGCCCCGGCGAAGATATGGCGAGCGGCGAGCGAGCCGCGGCGGCGATCGAGCCGATCGAGCAGCGACCGCGCCTGGCGGCTGACCGGCAAACCGGCGGGCGCGCCATGAAGGGGGAAAATGTCCTCCAGCGAATCTTCACGGCCGCCGAGCGGGACGTGCTCGAACACGGCTTTGTAATGCGGCGCGAGATCGCGTTCCCGAATCGGCCACTTGGCGAGATCGGCATCGATGTAGGGCAGCATGGAGGAGCCCCACACGTTGCTGAATCCGCCGCGGGCAAGCGAAGGCTGCGTATGTACGCCGTCGCACTCCAAAGCGGTTGCGCCGGGCAGCGTTCGATACGGAAAATCGGAAGCCCACGCCAGTTTCAGCGGGATGCCTTCGGCTCCCGCCGTGATGCCGGAGCGGAGGAAAGCCGCTTCCGGAGCCGAGTTCCATCCTGCCGGTTCAACGGTTCTGAGGAGTTCGAGGCCGCGGGATTGTTCCTGGGGCAGGGTCAGCCCCGCATCCAGCATTGTTACTTTCCATCCGGCGGCCAACAGTGACCAGGCGCACGAAACGCCAGCGGGACCTGATCCAACGATAATTGCTTCGGAAGTAACGGCGCGCACAAAGCGAGTAAGTCCCGGAATACTATGCCGCCCCAAGCCACATTATACTTTCAATGACGCCCATATTCTTCGAGAGTGACGGCCGGCTATGTGATCCGGCGCTCGGATCAAGAGGCGGACTAACTGGATCAGCCGTTTAACTTATTCGACCCGGGGAGCTATGGGAAATGGCATTGATGGATAGTGAATCGGCGCCGGAACTCAGCATCGTGATGCCTTGCCTGAACGAGGCGGAGACGCTTGGCGTCTGCCTGCGAAAGGCGTTCGATTTCCTCGAAAGATATGGTATTGCGGGCGAAGTAATCGTCGGCGATAACGGATCGAGCGACGGATCGCAGCGGATCGCCGCGCAGGCGGGGGCCGTGGTCGTGAATGTTCCGGTGCGCGGGTATGGAGCGGCGCTCTACTTCGCGTGCCGCGCCGCGCGCGGCAGGTACATCATCATGGGCGACTCCGACGACAGCTACGATTTTTCACGGCTGGAAGCGTTCGTCGCGAGGCTGCGCGCCGGAGATGATCTGGTGATGGGCAACCGCTTCAAGGGCGGGATTCGGCCGGGCGCCATGCCCTGGAAGAATCGGTATATCGGGAATCCGGTGCTGTCGGGAATCGGCCGCGCGCTGTTCCGCAGTCCAATTGGCGATTTCCATTGCGGCATCCGCGGGTTTTCGAAAGCCGCATTCGAAGCGCTCGATTTGAGAACCACGGGAATGGAGTTCGCCTCCGAGATGGTGATCAAGGCGACGCTGATGCGGATGAAATTGTCCGAAGCCCCGACGACGCTCAGTCCGGACGGGCGGTCGCGGCCGCCGCATCTGCGGCCATGGCGGGACGGCTGGCGCCATCTCCGGTTCATGCTCCTGTTCAGCCCGGATTGGCTGTTCCTGTATCCGGGTCTGCTGATGATGGCCGTTGGCGTGGTCTGCGGCGCGACGGTTCTCGCAGGGCCTGTTACGGTCGCCGGCCTGCGCTTCGATGTGAACGCGCTGATCTACTTTGCGTTCTTCGCGATCATCGGCTTCCAGGCGGTACTGTTTTCGTTTCTCTCGCGGGTTTACGCCACCCAGGAGAAGTTATATCCGGCGACGGCAAAGTTCTCGAACATACTTCGTTCCGTTACTCTGGAGCGCGGTCTGGTGGCCGGCATACTTATGACTCTCACCGGAATCCTGCTTGGAGGTTACTCGATTCTGGACTGGAGCCGGCACGGCTTTGGAGCAATGGACTTCGCGAACCTGGCCCGCATTGTAATTCCCTCGGCCACTGCTTCGGCTCTGGGCGTGGAACTTATCCTGTTCAGCTTCTTCTTCAGCACGCTTCAACTCAGCATCCGCGAACAATGGCGTGAAGGTACGTCATCGGCGTCGCGGATCCAGACGGCTTCTCTTGTGCAGCGGTAAACCGGCCGGGCTCGCGCGATGATCGTGGTAAACGCGGGCTACGTCAATGCGATCGAGATCTCTCTTGCTGCTGCCGCCGTGTGGGGCGCGTTTTTCAGCAGGCGAGGGGCGGGGCGGATTTCGCGCGGCCCTGCTCGCGTTTCCAACGCGTTAAAGGGCGTATCTCTGGTGTGGCGAGGCGTCCTCATTGCGCTGCTGCCGATCACGATCCGCCTGGTTCTTCTGCCGTGGATGCCCGTTCCCGTTCCTGCCGTACAGGAAGAGTTCAGCAACTTACTCGAAGCCGATACCTTCGCGCACGGGCGGCTGGCAAATCCGCCCCATCCAATGTCTGTTTTCTTCGACAACGTTCAGGAGATTCAGTATCCGAACTATGTCTCCGCGCGGCTGCCCGGAACGGCCGTGTTTCTGTGGGCCGGGCAGGAGGTGTTTCGCGAGCCGTGGGCGGGGAACTGCGTGGTGGTGGCGGCAATGTGCGCAGCCGTGTACTGGATGCTACTCGGCTGGACGCGACCGCGCTGGGCATGGTTTTGCGCGCTTCTTTTCGCGCTGCGGTTCGGCATTTTTACGTACTGGATCAACAGCTACTGGCCGGCTTCTCCGGCGGCCCTCGGAGGCGCGCTAATCCTCGGAGCCGCGCCTCGCCTGCGCAAAAGCGTGGCGGTGGGGCACGCCGCGCTGTTTGCGGGCGGCGCGGTGATTCTGCTGCTGAACCGGCCGGTGGAGGGCGCAGTGTTCACGTTGCCGGCGGTGTTGTGGATTGTGAGCGGGTGGCGGGCAGACGGGCGAAAGACACGAGTCATAGACATCGCCGTCAGGGCGATCCTGCCAGCCTCGGCGATTCTCGCAGCATGTTTCGGGTGGATGCTGTACTACAACGCCGAGACGACTGGCAAGGCTACGCAGCTTGCTTACACGATCTGGCGCAAGGGGCAGGCCGACGCGCCCACCTTCTGGTGGCAACCGCTCGGGACCGCGCATCTTGTCTATTACTCCCGTGAGACCTGGCGGTTTTTCCATCACTTCGAGGACGGTATCTATACAGCGCTGAATGCGAGCTGGCACGCAAGGCTGCGAACGCTCCTGTGGCGCGTGGTGTACTTTTCGAATCCGGAGCTCGGGTTTGTATTTACGCTGGCGATGTTATTTCCGCTGACAGGCATCCGGGCAATGCGCGAAAGCAGGTGGATCAGGATTTACTTCCTTGCGATGAGCGCTGCCGCAGCCGGCTTCATGCTTTCGTGGCGGTTCAACATGCTGCCGGTACTTCTGATTCCCGCCGCTTATGCGTTCGCCTTCCTGGCGGCTGCCCGCAACCGTTTTGGCCGCTACATTCTTCCCGTCTCGATTGTGCTGCTGGGGCTTTCGCTGCGGCTTCTGACGGTATTCAGCATGCCGAACTACTATCCCGAGTTCATTCCTCCTGCAATCCTGCTGGCTGCGGAAGGTTTCCGGAGGATGTATGTGTGGCGGCGCGCCCGGCGAATCGGGGCCGCGATGACGCGCAACCTGCTGATCGCCGGTTGCGGAATGGTTGTTGTGCATGCCGCGATTCCGGTGTTCGGGATTCATCTTCAGGGCGAAGATCCGTTTTACATGCACTCCTATGAGAACCGGTTGCTGGATCGGCAGAATGTTGAGCGATTCCTCGAAAGCCGTACGGGACCGCAACTTGCGATCGTCCGTTATGCCGCGGATCACGACGAACTGCTTGAATGGGTATGGAACGGAGCGGCCATCGATTCGCAGAAAGTAATCTGGGCTCGCGAACAGAGTCCGGAATGGATGCCGTACTTACTCCGCTATTATCGCGCTCGAAGCGTGTGGCTGGTTGAACCCGACGCGACGCCGGTGCGCATCACGCCGTACCGGGCGGTTCCGGCGACGGACCTGGCCGATCCGCCGCCGAAGGCCGATTACATCGATCATCCGCCGGGACGAAGTTGCGTATTTCTTCCCGCCGGGACGAATAACTGCAAATAAGTGGTTTCGATGCTGCCCCGGCCATTGACCTGCGTGCCGGTGAAGAGGCGAATGGGCGTATAGCCTGCATCGCGAAGCGCCTTCTCCTTATCCCTGACTTTGGTGGACATGGCGCCGTGGCGCCGCAGATTTGGAGTATCGGGCGCCGTCCGCCAGCTGAGTATCACGGCGTCCGGATGGTCGGTCGTCAGGCGGCCAAGTTCATGATCGACGTGGTTGTTGTAACTCCAGTCCCAGTAAGTGGAAGGCTGGTTCGCGAATGGCCCGTGAGTGAAATACGGAGCGACGGCAACGCTCGAGTAATCGTACCCGAATATCCTGGCGCCGGCAAAGTGAGCCTTCAGGTAAGCCGCCGCCGCCTTCGAGCCATCGTACGGGTAGTGGATATCGTAATCGATCGCGCGCGCGGTCCAGACCAGCTGCTCGGCGCACAGTATGGCGAGCGATGCGGCGCACGCGATGGCGGGCCACGATCTGCGCGCGCCCGTGAGACGCCCGGCGGGCCATGCAAGCCACGCCGACGCGAGCAGCGCCAGGAACATAAGCCCGTAATGGTGAGGCAAAACCAGAACGAGCCGGAACGCCGCGAAGACGGCCAGCGGCGGAAGAATGGCCGCGAACTGGCGGCGGGCGATGATGAGCCAGACAAGCGCGGCCAGAAAGAAAACTCCGGTTACTCTGTCTCCGGCAGTGTGCGCGATGAAAGTCACGTCGTCGGCGAGTTTCCGCGCTTCACTGCGTGGTTTGGGCTCGGGCTCGGGGTCGTCGGCGTCGGATTGCGGCGGCGGGGCCTTCGGGTCGCTGCTGATATGCAGGATATTGGAGAGCCGGACATGGGTGACGAATCCGACGTCGCGGGGCGGCCACGCGACGGCAAGGGCGCAGAGAACGAAGGCCACGTAAATGAGCGCCGGGCGAAAGAGTTGCGGAACCGCCGCGCGCACGGTTTTGTAACCCTGGAAGCGCATTCGCCCATTCACGCAAGGCAGCGCGGAAGGGATGAGCGCAGCGGAAAGAAACAGACCGAACAGGTTCGAGTTGGCGAGAAGCCCCAGGACAAGCGCGAGCCAGCCGCGCCTCCGCGGATGTTCCCGGATGAGCCACAGCGCGCCGAACAGAAGCGGCGGCTCCAATGCGTAACTTCTGGCCACGACCGCGAACTGGAAGAGCAAATAGAACGTAAACGGGATACCGGCCCGAAGCCACCACGGGAGCGGCGCGTATCTGGCTAACAACCAAGCGCCTGCCGCGCTCAGGGCGATCGACAAAACCGTCATGGAAGCGTACGGAAGGCCGAGATGCGCCATGGCCCAGAGCATGGCGTGCCAGAGCCCGGGAGTTCCCTCGTACCGGACCTGGTGGGACATCAGGCGCCAGAAACCGAGGTCTCGCGACATCAGCCACGCCTGCGCCTCGTCGGGCCACGGCTCATGAAATACGGCGGTGATGGATGCCACCAGCGTAAAAAGCACGGTGATGGCGCTCGCGAACCATACGGCGGAAAAGCCGCCGCGACGCGACGCCGCGACAGCCGGAGCTTCCGTTATGGGGCTGATGGTTGAAGCGGACTGCAAACGTTGCCAGTTTAAAGGGAATGCCGGCCCCATTGGAGCCGGAGCCGTATGCAAACTACCAGAACGCGAGATCTGCAAACAAGTTGCGAACGGGTAATCGCACAATTCCGCTAACGCTGCGTGCGGAGTTCCGGATTTTCCAGGTGCGGAACGTTGTTGAACGTGAGAAGACGAACGTCCGCGGCCGATTGGATAGTGGTGAAAGACGCGTTGAGGAGAGTTCCGGCGAGACGCATGGCGCGGCGATCGGAAGACGTATCCTGCGCAAGGCCGGCGGCGCCTTCGGCCAGAGCGCACCAGATGCCGATGGGAGTTGCGGAAGTGAAGATTACAACGTTCTCGTCCGGAGCGCAGTGGTCCCAGACCGAGCGCCCGGAAGCTACGCGATTCTGGAATTCGAGCCAGCTTTCACCTGTGCAGGGGTAGTCTCCGCTCACCCAGGCGCGGACGATCTGCACGTCGCAGGCGGTCCAGCGGCGATGAATGGAGGCAGAGTGCTGGTGCTTCGCGGCATCGATCTCGGCGAGCATGGCGTCGTGCTCCAGGCGAAATGCCTCGTCGCGTTCGCGGAGTACCGGGGCGAGCGAGGCATACACGGCGTCGAGATCGAATTCATTCCATGCGGGGTGCGGCTGTGGCTCTGGAAACGTCAGATCGCACGCATCCGAATACGCGGATTGAACGGTATCGGCCGTAGCGCGCTGGCGGTTGAGCATGCCGGTGAAGGCGCGGTGGAAACGAATGCCCTCGGCGGCAAACCAGCGGCCAAGCAAGGCGGCCTGCCGGCGTCCCGTTTCAGAGAGCGCGTCATAGGCCGCCCGGCTGCCCGCCTGGCCGTGGCGAACAAGGTAAACGTGGCTCAATACCAATGATGGCAGAGCTCTGATTACTGCAGCGCTTTGAAGTTCGCCTCGTCGTCGGCAATGCGTTTGGAAAGATCGAGACGGCGAATCCAGATGTTGCGATAGCGGACGGGATTGTTGTGGTTCTGGAGAACCAGCGAGTCTTCGGCGGGCTGTGGAACATAATGCGCCACATGCCGGTAAACCATCGGCCCCATCGAGCGCTGGTGCAGCTGCGCGAGCACGCCGTTGAAGAAGAGCGTGACATAAGCGGGGCGGATGACCTTTTCGCCTTCCATACGCGGGGCTTCGAACACGATGTCGTAGCTGTTCCATTCGCCGGGCGGGCGGATGGGATTCACAAGCGGCGGCCACTGTCCATAGACGGCTCCGG
>DAIDJK010000555.1 GCA_027450225.1 Bryobacterales bacterium
ACGACCGGTTTGTGCGGCTGCAGCTGGCGGGCGACATTCTCGCGGCCGATCCGAAATCGGGCGTCGGACCGGAGGGCATTGTCGCCACCGGCTTCCTGGCGCTGGGCAAAAAGGCGCTCGCGCAGAAGGATCTGCCGCTGAAGCGTTATGACGTGGTGGACGACCAGATCGACGTCACGGCCAAAGCGCTGCTCGGCCTGACCGTGACCTGCGCCCGGTGCCACGATCACAAGTTCGACCCCATCGCGACCAAAGACTATTACGCGATGGCCGGTATCTTCGCCAGCACGCTCAGCTATGAGAAAGGCGACGATGGCCCGTCCGTCGAAACGCCGCTGGTTCCCGTGGAGCAGTATCAGGCGTTCAAAAAGCAGTGGGATACGGTGCTCGATCTCGATTCGAAGATCAACAAGATCGTCGATTTCGACAAGAAGGCGAAACAGGCCCGGGACAAGGACGCCGAACAGATTCCGGCGTACATGCTGGCCGCTTATCGGGTTTATGCGAAGCACGAAGCCGGCGATGCGGTTGCGGCCGAAGCCAAACTCGATCCCGCAAAACTCGCGCGCTGGGTTGCGTATCTCGAAGACAACTCGCGCCCCGAGTTGAAAAACTGGCGCGCGGCGACGGATGAAACCCGCGCGCACGTGGCGGCCGAATATCAGGGCGAGTTCAATCGCAGCGCCTACCAATACGACCAGAATCTGCAGTGGTGGAAAGAAGCCCGCCACAGTTATCCGGCGGCCGGCAAAGTCGCGGGACCGCGCGCGGAATGGAAACCGGCCGATGGCCCGTTCTTCGAAGCCGTGTGGATCGGCAACGGCCCGCTGCATCTTGCGAACGAAGACCAGATTGCCGCCTTGCCCGCGGATCAGGCGGCTTCGGTTCGGGATCTGATCGCCCGGCGCGATCAGGCCGAACGCGCCGCGCCGACGAAGGAAATCCCCATGGCCTGCGCGGTGAAAGAAGGCCCGGTGGTGGATCAAAAGGTCTTCGTCCACGGCGATTACCACAACGCCGGCCCCGAGGCGCCGCGCCTCTTCCCGGCCATTCTGCGGCTGAACGCGCCGCAAACCGACGCGATTCAAACCGGCAGCGGCCGTCTGCAACTGGCCAACTGGATCGTCTCCGGCCACAACCCCATCGCGCTGCGCGTGATCGCCAATCGCATCTGGCTTGGCCATTTCAGCGAAGGCCTTGTGCTGACGCCGGATAACTTCGGCCGCCTGGGCGACCGGCCTGCGAACCCCGAACTGCTCGACTATCTTGCGCAGCGCTTCGTGGATGACGGCTGGTCGTTCAAAAAGATGCACCGCCTCATCATGCTTTCGAAGACCTACCAGATGAGCGCCGAATACGACGCGGCAAAGAAGACAGCCGATCCTGAAAATCGCCTGCTCTCGCACTTCCCGTCGCGGCGCCTTTCGATTGAAGAGGTGCGCGATGCGTATCTCCAGATGGGCGGCGATCTCGATCTGACCATGGGCGGCACGCTCGATCCCGGCGTCGGCACCGATGGCGAGACCAGCGCCAGCCGCATCAGCATGAATCCGGAAAGCACGAATCGGCGGAGCGTGTATCTGCCGCTGCGCCGCTCGAATCTGCCGACGCTTCTCGCGCTGTTCGATTTCGGCGACGCGACAACGCCGCAGGGCTTCCGCGCGCCCACCACCGTGGCCACGCAGGCGCTGTTCGTCATGAACAGCCCGATGGTGGATCGCGAGGCGCAGAAGATCGCAAACTACGTCCTGACGCACGACAAAAAGGATTCGCGCCGCATGGAAGACATCTACCTGACGGTGGTAAACCGGCGTGCGAATCCGGATGAGATCGACGCCGGGTTGACTTATATCCAGAACCTGCGCCGCAAGTGGCAGGATTTCGACGATGCCCGGGCATGGAAGAGCTTCTGCCACGCGCTGATGGCGTCGAACGAGTTTATTTACGTGTACTGAGGCCGCCATGGAAAAGAACGTGAACATCCGATCGCTGATCTCAAAGGCTCCCCGGCCGAACATGCTGTCCCGCAGAGCAATGCTGCGCGACGCCGCCTGTGGTTTCGGCTTTCTCGGCCTGGGCGCCATGCTGGCGCAGGCGTCCGAATCCCCGGCATCGGCCGATCCGCTTGCGCCGAAGCCGCCCATGTTTCCGGCGCGCGCCAAACGCGTGATCTTTCTGTTCATGCACGGCGGCCCTTCCTCCATCGATATTTTCGATCCCAAGCCTTATCTCGACCAGCACAATGGCGAGCCGCTGCCCATCAAGCGCCCGCTCGCCTTCGCCGCCGGCGGCCCGGGTCCGCTGATGAAATCTCCCTGGACGTTCCGTCCCGGCGGCCAGAGCGGCCTGCCGATCAGCGATCTGTTCCCGCACCTGCGCGAGCGCGCCGACGATCTTTGCGTGATTCGCTCGGCGGTGGGCGAAGGCGTGGACCACGGCGCGGCGCTGCTGCAGACCTTCACCGGCACATTCACTTTCACGCGGCCCAGCATGGGTTCGTGGGTGCTCTATGGCCTCGGCACGGAGAACCGCAATCTGCCGGGCTACATCACCATCAAGCCGGCGCTCTCGCATGGCGGCTCGAAGAACTGGAGTTCCGGTTTCCTGCCCGGCGCCTATCAGGGCACGGCCATCGGCCATGCCGGCATGCAGGTGGCCGACATCCAGAAAGAGCCGATCGAGTATCTGACCAACTCCGGGCTCACGCGCGAACAGCAGCGGTATGAGCTGGACATGATCCAGGCCATCAACCGCCGCCATCACGAGCTGTGGAAGCAGGATGACGAGCTCGAAACGCGCATCCAGTCCTTCGAGATGGCGTTCCGGATGCAGGCCGAAGCGCAGAAAGTCTTCGATGTTTCCGGCGAATCCGAAGCCACGAAGAAGATGTACGGCCTGGATAATCCGAAGACCGCCGATTTCGCCTGGCAGTGCCTGCTCGCCCGCCGGCTCGCCGAAGCCGATGTCCGGTTCATTCAGTGCACCCACAGCTACAAGTGGGATCAGCACTCGGACCTGTTCGTGAAGCATACCGAGAATGCGGCGGAAGTGGATCAGCCGATCGCCGCGTTGTTGAAAGACCTTAAAACGCGCGGGCTGCTGAAGGACACGCTCGTGATCTGGTCCGGCGAATTCGGCCGCACGCCGGTTTCGGAATCGGGCAACGGCCGCGATCACAACCCTTACGGCTATTCCCTGTGGATGGCCGGCGGCGGCGTGAAGCCGGGCTTCGCTTACGGCGCGACGGACGATTTCGGCTATCACGCGGTAGAGAACCGCATGCATATCCATGACGTTCATGCGACCATCCTGGCCGCGCTCGGGCTCGAGCACACGAAGCTGACGTACCGGTATTCCGGCCGCGATTTCCGGCTGACGGACGTGGCGGGGGTCGTGCACGACGGGATCTTTGCCTGACCAGGCAGACAGGCGCGGCAAGGGCTCGCGAACCGGCGTGAACCGTGGGATGGAGGCGGAAATCTGCCATCACATACGAGTCGGCGTCACGCGGCGGGCTTGAGCGGCGTCGCTTGCGGTGGATTTTCGGGCGCCGGGACGGGTTTCGGGGTTGAAGCGGGCGGTGGCGGGTCGGCGAGAGCGCGTTTCGGGATGCGGAAATTGAGTTCGTTGGCGGGGATAAGTTCTGCGGGCTGTTCGGGTTGGATCAGGTTGGCGGGTTCGTTCGGAATTTCTGCGCGAAGAGCTTTGAGGCGCTCGAAATCTTCGAGAGCGCGGCGGTATTCGCGGTCGGCCTGAGCGCGGAAACGGAGCATGACGCTCCAGATGTTGGACTCCTGGGCCATGCGGCGGAAGCCGACGCCGAGACAATAATTACGGTTCTGGGATTTGCAGATGTCGAGGTCGTGGCAGCCGACCATGGCCTCGTCCATTGGCTGGACTGGATAGTTGTAGCGGTCGAGGGATTCGTTCATGGCGGTGGTGAAGAGACCGGCTTCGAGGCGCCCGGCGCGAAAGATCATCTGCTGGGCCATGGCGATGCGCTCGACAGCGATGAGTTCCTGGGCGTTTTCCGGATTGTAAAAAGCAACCGCGTCCGCCTTGAGGTTGGCGACTTCGTCGATGTCTTCGAGACGGATGACAGCGAAGCTGGCCGCGCGGAAGCCATGTTTGACGGCATTCTGCGAAGAGCGGGCTTTGCCTTCCGGGGTGCGTGGGCCGGTGGATTTCGCTGCGTTGGCGCGGTTGGCCGCGAGACGCGCTTCAGAGATCGGTTGTTTCGATGATTTCGACATTCGTTTACCGATTGCACGAGTAACACGAATGGAGAGGCGTTCCGGCGGGGCCGAAACGTATGTGCTGACAACACGGAAGATATTGCGTCTGGACCGTCGTCACCGGCCAACTCCGCCCGCACCTGATTTTCTATCTGCTGCTGCTGTCCCTCGCTGAAACGATGGGATCGGCTGGGGATTTCTGATGGCATGGGCGGCTACTGTCACGCTGAACGCGGCGTGGATATTGGGAGCGGTGGCCAGCTTCGCAGGCGGCGCGATGGCGCCGGAGAAGTCATTCCGGCCGCAGCGCATTGCGCCGGTTTCGACGACCTGCCAGAAGGCGCAGTAACCGGAAGGCTACCGCCGCCGGACGCCGCGGTTTCATGGGGACGCCTTTGAAACCGCACCGGCGTGTTTGCCCGCGCGGACTCAGGGCGAAACCTCTCGAAAACCGGCGGCCCGCATGCCGCGCACGGCCTGCGGGTTCTTCATGAACGTCTTCCAGACGAAGCCGGAGCGAAGATTTTCCGCCATGAGCATGGTGATGCCCGTGTCGATTCCAACGACGTCGGAGTCGTACCAGTTGCGGAGCGGATTGAAGGCGTTGACGAAGCCGTAGCGGCACCATGCGTTTGCGTAGCGGTTCCGGATGGTGCGGAGGACGCGGAGGCAGGCGGCGGGCTGGAAGGGCAGCGAACCGGCGGCGGCGCTGGGAACGAGGGTGCCATCGATAGGGCCGGTGAGCGGCGGTCCGCCCCAGACCTGATAACAGCTGATGGAATCGGAAGCGGTGATGCCCCAGAGGTCGCCTGTATAGTCGGGGAATTGTTTGCCAAGCTCGATGCAGAATCTGCGGTGAACGTCGGTGGCGAGAGAAGAGTTGTAAAAGTAGTCGGCGTATTGATCGCGCTTGCCGCGGAAATCGAACCACGCCTGGGAGTACTGGTGGATGAAGAGCGGGGCAAAGGAGCCGATATACCGGATGCCATCGTATTCAAAGGTGACGCGTTTCCAGGCATGCCAGGCTTCCGGGCGCAGCGGCCAGGTTGAGGAACCAAGGCCGAGCAGGTACATCATCATCAGCTCGCTGTAGTAATCCCACCGATAGGGCAGGAAGCCGATTTCAGGCGTCCAGCCGTGAGGCAGCAGAGGCGTGTCTTCGGACAGCCACGACCACTGGACGCGGTTGAAGATGTCGAGCGCAAGGGCGGAGATTTCGGCGTGCCGGAAATGAGCGCGGCAGGTGAGGACGCCGCAGAGCAGGATGGCGGTATCGACGGAGGAAACTTCCGAATCCCAGAGCCTTTCGCCGGTGTTGATATCGGCCCAGTGAAAAAAGAAGCCGCGGTGATTGGGGAGTTTGCTCCACAGGAAGCGGAGGGTGGCGAGGACGCGGTTGCGCGCGTCGGGGTAGGAGATGAAACCGCGCTGGTGTCCGATGCACATGGCGGTGAGGCCGAAGCCGGTGGCAGCGATGCTCGAGAGGACGCTGGGCGCTGGGGCGCGGACATTGGCGCGGTCGCGGACGAGGCCGGTAGCAGGGCTCGCCTGTTCCTGAAAGAAAAGGAAATTGGCCTGCTCGAGCTGGTGCAGGAATGCGTCGTCCTCCGGTGAGATGGAGGAGGGAGGCTGGGCTGCAAAGGCCGTGGCAAGCGCGCCGCCGGCGAGCGACTGGAGGACGGTTCTGCGCGTTCTGGCGTGAGGGAACATGATTCCAGAGTCAGGATGCGCTTAATATTTCTTCAGACGGACAGATGAAGGCGCTCCTGATTGTGGTTTTGACGGTGATTGTAACCAGCGGTTCCTCCTGCCGTGAGCGGCGCCCACAGGAAATCACTTTAAGCGGCGCGGTGATGCGGCGCGATGCGGACCCGAACAAGCAGTCTCCGATTGCGGGCGTTCAGATTGCGGCGGATTACGGAACCGGGACCGCGGTGACGTCCTCCTCGGTGCAGGGAGCATTCACCATTACATTACCTGCGACGCTGGTCCGGATCACGCCGGTGACGCTGCGTTTCCGGCATGCAGGTTACGAACCGCTCGATGAACTGGTGACGATGGCGCAGGCGCTGTACGTGATACGAATGACGCCGCTTCCGCAACCCGTTCGTCCGGCGGGCGGGCCGGCGGTGGCGATCTCAAACGTCTCGATCCGTTACGCGGCGAAGGTGGCGGTAAGCGCCGAGGTGGGCACGCGGGTGAAAACATTTCAGGTTGTGAACCAGGGTAACCTGCCGTGCAACCGTGCGAGCGGCCCGTGTTCGCCGGACGGGCGGTGGCGGGCGGGGGTGGCGACGTTGACGCTGGACGCCGAACAGGGCAATTCGTTTCGCAACGCGCGACTCTCCTGCATTGCGGGGCCGTGTCCGTTTACGAGGATCGTGCGGAGCAATTTCGCGGCCGGCGGACAGACGATCCGGGCTACGGTGCTGGACTGGTCCGACACGGCGACGTTTCTGGCGCAGGCGGAAGTGGTTCACCCGATGATGAGCGAGAATGTGCGGCGATCGTATCCGGTGATTTTCGATCGCACACTGAATTTTTCGCTGCCGGCGCCTGCGGAAGGGGTGTGCGTGGAAGCGGAGATGGGAGGACAGCCGATTGTGTTTCCGCTGGGGCCATCACTGAATATGAGCTGGGCCGCGTGCCAGGAGGAGAAACAGCAAGAGAACGTGAGTCTCTACCGGTGTGAGTTGAAGGCGGGGTATGAGTTTCGGTGAGGGATGGGTGGTGCTGGAGGTGGGGGTCGAACCCACATGCTCAGTGAAGAGCGCGGGATTTTGAGTCCCGTGCGTCTGCCAGTTCCGCCACTCCAGCGTTGAGAATCGGCGAGAGAACTCTCCTGATTCTACCTGAGCACCTTCACGCGGCTTTCGCGCCGCGCCCGCCCGCCCCGCTTCAGCGCGAAGCTTTCTCGAAATCATTCCGGACCACGGCGCCGCCCTTCATCACGAACCGCACATGCTGCATCTCCGTGATGTTCTCCAGCGGGTCGCCCGAGGTCGCGATCAGATCCGCGAACTTGCCCGGTTCAATGCTGCCGACTTTGTCCTGCCAGCCGATGATGCGCGCGTTGACCGATGTCGCCATGCGCAGAACATACAGAGGACTCGCTCCCCATTCGACGAAGATGGGGAACATCTCGCTCTGCACGCCGTGAGAGCACATGCAGCCGGTATTGAAGATACGGCCCTGGCCGTTCGAGACGGGCGTGGCGCCGCTTCCATATCCGAGAGTGACGCCGGCGTCGAGCATCTTCTTCCACGTCTTCCGCATGAGGCGATAGCGGCTGTAAGGCGCCCACTGCTTCAGGTCCGAGGGTTCATCCTGCCGGAGATCGAGGATGGTGGAAGTGATGGGGAGATGTCTCTCGAGAATCATGTGGATGTCCGCATCGGTGGCGGCAACGGCGTGCTGAATGTCGTCCACGCCGGCCTCGATGGCCCATTTCAGACCGTCGCCGCCGTAAGTGTGGCTGGCGACGAACATGCCGCGGCGGTGCGCCTCATCGACGACGGCGGTGAGTTCGGCGAGGCTGGGCAGAGCCTGATTCACCATCTCGCCATCGCGCTTGAAATAAAAGACGCCGGAGGTGTGGATCTTGACGTGATCCGCGCCGTAGTGAGCGAGTTCGCGAACGCCCTCGCGCAGCGCTTCGGGGCCGTTCCGGACGATCTCGGGCTCGAACGGCTTGAAATCCAGAGGATAGAAATTGTTGCCCGGAGCGGTGATGGCGAGAATGGGGCCGGCAGTCAGGAGGCGCGGTCCCTGGACGAGGCCCTGTTGGATGGCGCGCTTCAACTCGACGTCGGCAAAGCCGCCGCCGTGCGACCCCTGCGCAACCTGAGTGGTGTAGCCGGCCTTGAGGCTTTCGGTGGCGCTGTGAAGGGCGACGAGCTGCTGATGCTGCAGACCGCCGGTGGCGTCGGTGAGATGAACGTGGCCGTCGATGAGGCCGGGCAGGACGGTGGCTTGGCTGAGGTCGATGACGACTGCGCCGGGGGGCAGCGGGGTGGCGGACGCAGGTCCGACGGCGGTGATGCGCTCGCCTTCGACAAGAATCACCTGATTGGGCAGCATCTTCCCCGAGATGGGATCGAAGAGCTTGCCGGCCTTGACGGCGGTGACGCGGGATTGCTGGGACAGCAGCATGGCTGCGCACGCCATACCAGCGAGCGCGGCAGCCGACAGAGAGTGGAGTTTCATTGACAGCTGTGATTATCCGACAAGCGGCGGGGCGCGCTGAAAAGTGAAGCGGAACGCGCGAGCGGTGAGAGAAACTTCCGTGGCCGGACACAACCTCATTCGAGCGACTTTTCGCCCTGGGAGACGTGCGCCGTGCCTCTGTTCAAAACCCGAAGCGCCGCGGTTTTCGGCATTGACGCATATCCGGTGGATGTGGAAGTGGACCTGTTCCGCAGCGGGATGGCGCGGGATTTCATGGTGGTGGGGATGCCGGACGCGGCGGTGCGGGAGAGCCGCGAGCGCATCAAATCCGCGCTGATGAACTCCGGGTTCGGGTATCCGAACCAGGCGGTGACGGTGAATCTGGCGCCGGCGAACGTGCGGAAAGAAGGCGCGGGTTTCGATCTGCCGATGGCGCTCGGGATTCTGGGCGCGATGGGAACGTTCAAGGGGCTCGACCGGCACATGGCGGTGGGCGAGCTGTCGCTCGATGGCGCGATACGGCCGGTGCGGGGAGCGCTGTCGGTGGCGGTCTGCGCGCGGGAGCAGAAGATCGAGAACCTGATTCTGCCGGCGGAGAATGCGTCTGAAGCGGCCGTGGTGGAGGGGATCAACGTCTACGGCGTGAAGCATCTGGTGGAAGTGGTGGCCATGCTGGCGAAGCCGGAGGAATACTCACCGGTGAAGGCGCCGGCGAAGAGCGTGGCCGTGAAGGCGATCGACAGCGCGAACGATTTCCGTGACGTTCGCGGCCAGACGACTGCGAAGCGGGGCCTGCAGGTGGCGGCGGCGGGGGGCCATAACGTGTTGATGATCGGGCCGCCGGGGTCAGGCAAGACGATGCTGGCCAAGCGCCTGTCCGGGATACTGCCGTCGCTGAGTTTCGATGAAGCGATCGAGACCACGAAGATCCACAGCATCGCGGGGCTGCTGCAGCCGGGGGCTGGATTGTTGCGGGACCGGCCGTTCCGCTCGCCGCATCACACGATCTCCGACGCGGGGCTGATCGGGGGCGGCTCGGGATCGCCACGGCCGGGCGAGGTGAGCCTGGCGCATCATGGCGTGCTGTTTCTGGATGAATTTCCGGAATTTCCGCGGAATGTTCTGGAGATTCTGCGGCAGCCGCTGGAGGATTCGTCGGTGACCATCGCGCGCTCGAATATGACGCTGTGTTTTCCGGCGAGCGTGATGCTGGTGGCGGCGATGAATCCGTGCCCCTGCGGATTTTATGGCGATGCGACGCGGGAATGCCGGTGCACGCCGGCGCTTATCCAGAGATATCTGGGGAAGATCAGCGGGCCGCTGCTGGACCGCATCGATATCCAGATTGAAGTGCCGGCCGTTCCGTTCAAGGAATTGCGGTCGAATGAGGTGACGGAGACTTCGGCGGATATGCGGGCGCGGGTGGATCGCGCAACAGAAAGGCAGCAGGCGCGAGGCTACATCAACGCGCGCATGCCGACGCGCATGATTCGAAAGCAATGCGCGCTGGAC